>NZ_JBHJQI010000166.1:0-18605 GCF_042262805.1 Streptomyces sp. NPDC056361 | reverse complement strand
ACCTCTTGTGGGTTTTTTGGGGTGGGTTTTTTTTTTTTTAAACTCGCCGGGGTTTGGCCCCCCCCCCCCTCCCCGGATTCACCGGGCCCCCCCCCCTCGGTTGGGCGGGGGCCCCGTCCCCCGGCCCCCCACGGCCATTCACATTCTCCCGGTCATTGTTCCGGGCAGCACGAATAACGCCGCTCGAATACCTCTTCTTTGTATACGGTGCGCACGTTAATTCCGGGCACTCGCCGTGTTGACTGCATGTTGCGAAACCCTCACACGACCCCGCTCCGGCCTTTTGAGCCGGTGCAGCGGCAGGGAGCGTTCGGCGTGCAGCACGGTCAGCGCCCTGGCCCGCTCGGCGTCACCGCGCGCCACCGCGTCGACGATGGCGCCGTGCTCGGCCCAGGCCTCCACCGGCTGGGCGGGCACGTCCACCGCGTACATCCAGGCGATCTTGTGCCGCAGCTGGGTGAGCAGCGCCGTCAGGGCCGGGCTGCCCGAGGCCTGCGCGAGCGTCTCGTGGAACCAGCCGCCGAGCGAGCGCAGATCCTCGCCCTGGCCGCGCCTGGCGCGCTCCTGGCCCAGCCTGACCAGGCCCCGCAGCACCTTGAGGTGGGCGTCGGTGCGCCGCTGCGCGGCCCGCGCGGCCCCCAGCGGTTCGAGCAGCGACCGCATGTCGAGCAGGTCGGCCGCCTCCTGCTCGGTGGGCTCGGCGACGTGCGCCCCCGCGTGCCGGCGGGTCACGACGAAGCCCTCGGACTCCAGCGTGCGCAGGGCCTCGCGGACCGGGACGCGCGAGACCCCGTACCGGCGGGCGAGTTGTTCCTCGGTCAGCCGGCCGCCCCGCTCGTAGACGCCGGAGACGATGTCGTCCCTGATCGCCGTGCATACCGAATGCGCGGGAATGCGCATGTCCGACCTCCGCCTTGGTCCGCGCGAGACAATTCGAGCAGCGCCTGTTCTGCGCCTGATCATCGACTCTATTGCAGCGCGCCGGGATTTCCGATGCCCCGGCCGAATCCATGGCCTTATTCCACTGCCCCACGAGCAGCGAAAAGCCCCGGCTCAGTACGAGCCGGGGCTTTTGCGACGCGGTGCGGAACCGGGCCGGGCGGGGTCAGACGTGGACGCCGCGGGCGCGGAGGTACGCGATCGGGTTGATGTCGGAGCCGTAGTCGGCCCCCGTGCGCGCCTCGAAGTGGAGGTGCGGGCCGGTCGAGTTGCCGGTCGAGCCGGAGATGCCTATCTGCTGGCCGGGCTCGACGGTCTGGCCGACGTGGACCCCGATGGAGGAGAGGTGCCCGTACTGCGTGTACGTGCCGTCGTTCATCCGGATCACGATGTTGTTGCCGTACGCGCCGCCCCAGCCGGCCTCGACGACGGTGCCGGAGCCGACGGAGACGACCCGGGTGCCGTAGGCGGCGTGGAAGTCGACGCCGGAGTGGCTGCCCGAGGACCAGAGCGAACCACCGGTCTTGTAACCGGTGGAGACGTACGAGCCGGCGATGGGGAGCTGGAAGGAGGCCAGACGGCGGCGCTCGGCCTCGCGGGCGGCGCGCTCGCGCTCCTGGCGGATCTCCTTGGCGCGGGCCTCGGCCTTGCGCTTCGCCTCGGCCTTGGCCTTCGCCTGGGCGACGGCCTCGACGGCCTCCTGCTCCTGGGCGGCGGCCTGGGCGTCGATCCGGTCCACGAGGGAGTCCTCGGTGATGACCTGGGTGAGGCCGGTGTCCTCGGCGGAGCGGTTGTCCGTGTCGGCGGCGAGCGCCGGGGAGGCGAGGGTTCCGATGACGCCGGTGGTGGCGAGCGTCGCGACGCCGGCGATGCCCACGCTGCGGCGCGCCATCCGGCTCGGACCACGATGCTTCCCGGTGGCACGGGTGAACGCCATGTAGTGGCTGATCCTTTCCTTCCTTCTCGCCTACCGGGTTAGCTGACGGGTTCGGAGCAGGAAGGTCTCCTACGGGCCCCTCCGTACGGGACGAAGGCGTCCGATTCACCCCAGGGACTCATGTGGGTCCCCGGCTCCCCAGGCTCGCGCCTGACGGGGACTCGGCGATGACTGTCCGATGCCGCGGCTGCGGCACGTGCACTGACGAACAGCCGCACCGACGCTATGCGGATCGTCTTTCAATCACCAACCGGACACGCCTTTTGTAAGACATGCCACAGGGCAAAGGGTCACCCTTGCTCTCAATACGGACATAGCGAGAGGCCCCGGCGAACATGCCGCCGAGGCCCTCCCGTTGTCACACCGGAACCGGAATCAGCCGGTCACGACGGTCACTTCGCCGATGCCGAGCGCCCGCACGGGCTCCGCGATCTGCGCCGCGTCGCCCACCAGCACCGTGACGAGCCGGTCCACGGGGAAGGCGCTGACCACGGCAGCGGTCGCCTCCACCGTGCCGGTCTCGGCCAGGCGCGCGTACAACTGGGCCTGGAAGTCGTCCGGAAGGTGCTGTTCGACCTGGTCGGCGAGCGTCCCGGCGACGGAGGCGGCCGTCTCGTACTTGAGCGGCGCGACCCCCACCAGGTTCTGCACGGCGGTCTCGCGCTCGGCGTCGGTGAGCCCCTCGGCGGCGAGGGTGCGCAGCACCTGCCACAGGTCCTCGAGGGCCGGACCGGTGTTGGGGGTGTCGACGGAGCCGCTGATGGCGAGCATCGAGGCGCCGTTCCCCTCGGCGTCCGAGCGGAGCACCTGGCCGAAGGCCCGCACGCCGTACGTGTAGCCCTTCTCCTCGCGCAGGACCTTGTCGAGCCGCGAGGTGAGGGTGCCGCCGAGGCAGTACGTGCCGAGGACCTGGGCCGGCCAGACGCGGTCGTGCCGGTCGGCACCGATCCGGCCGATGAGCAGCTGGGTCTGCACGGCTCCCGGGCGGTCCACGATGACGACCCGTCCGGTGTCGTCCGCCGTGATCGGCGGCATCGGGAGCGGCTCGGCCGGCTCGCCGGTCCAGGCGCCCAGCGTGTCCGCGAGGACCTTGTCGAGGTCGACGCCGGTCAGGTCGCCGACGACCACCGCCGTGGCGGTGCCGGGCCGGACGTACGCGTCGTAGAAGGCGCGGACGGCGGCGGCGTCGATCGCGGCGACGGTCTCCTCGGTGCCCTGGCGCGGCCGGGACATCCGGGACTCGGCCGGGAAGAGCTCCTTGGAGAGCTGCTTGGCGGCGCGGCGGGACGGGTTGGCCGTCTCGTGCGGGATCTCGTCGAGACGGTTGCGCACCAGGCGCTCGATCTCGGTCTCCAGGAACGCCGGGGCGATCAGGGCCTCGGAGAGCAGCCCGAGCGCCTTGGGCAGCCGGGAGACGGGGACCTCCAGGGAGACCCGTACGCCCGGGTGGTCGGCGTGCGCGTCGAGCGTCGCGCCGCAGCGCTCCAGGTCGGCCGCGAACTCCTCGGCGCTGCGCTGGTCCGTTCCCTCGGAGAGCGCGCGGGCCATGATCGTGGCGACGCCGTCGAGACCGGCGGGCTCCGCGTCCAGCGGGGCCGGCAGGAAGATCTCCACGGCCACGACCTGCTGGCCGGGGCGGTGGCAGGTCAGCAGCGTCAGGCCGTTGTCCAGCTTCCCGCGGTCCGGGGCCGGAAACGCCCAGGGCCTGGCGGCGCCCGGCGCCGGCTGCGGGTGGAAGTCCATGCTCGTCAAAGACGCGGCAGCGTCGGTCACTGGTCCGCTCCCTCTTCCTCGTCGCTGTCGCTCTCGTCGGTGGCCACCGGCTCGTAGACCAGGACCGCGCGGTTGTCGGGGCGCAGCTTGGCCGCGGCGACCGCCTGCACCTCCTCGGCGGTGACGTCCAGGACCCGGTCCACGGCCGTCAGGGCGAGCTGCGGGTCGCCGAACAGCACGGCGAACCGGCACAGTTCGTCGGCGCGGCCCGCGACGGTGCCGAGCCGGTCGAGCCACTCGCGCTCCAACTGGGCCTGCGCGCGCTCCATCTCCTCGGGCGTGGGGCCCTCGGCGGCGAACCGGGCGAGCTCCTCGTCGACGGCCGCCTCGATCTGCGGGACCTCGACGCCTCCGGAGGTCTTCACGTCCAGCCAGCCCAGCGAGGGCGCGCCGGCGAGCCGCAGCAGGCCGAAGCCGGCGGCGACGGCCGTGCGGTCGCGGCGGACCAGCCGGTTGTGCAGGCGGGACGACTCGCCACCGCCCAGGACCGTCAGGGCCAGATCGGCGGCGTCGCACTCGCGCGTGCCGTCGTGCGGCAGCCGGTAGGCGGCCATCAGCGCGCGGGCCGGGACCTCCTCCTCGACGACCTCGCGCAGCTGCTCGCCGATGACCTCGGGCAGCGAGCCGTCGCGCGGGGGCAGCTTGCCGTCGTGCTGCGGGATGGAGCCGAAGTACTTCTCGATCCAGGCGAGGGTCTGCACCGGGTCGATGTCGCCGACGACGGACAGCACCGCGTTGTTCGGCGCGTAGTACGTGCGGAAGAAGTTCCGCGCGTCCTCCAGCGTCGCCGCGTCCAGGTCGGCCATGGAGCCGATCGGGGTGTGGTGGTACGGGTGGCCCTCCGGGTAGGCGAGGGCGGTGAGCTTCTCGAACGCGGTGCCGTACGGCACGTTGTCGTAGCGCTGGCGGCGCTCGTTCTTGACGACGTCCCGCTGGTTCTCCATGGACTCGTCGTCCAGGGCGGCCAGCAGCGAGCCCATGCGGTCGGCCTCCAGCCAGAGGGCGAGCTCCAGCTGGTGCGTGGGCATGGTCTCGAAGTAGTTGGTGCGCTCGAAGCTCGTCGTGCCGTTGAGCGAGCCGCCCGCGCCCTGCACCAGTTCGAAGTGGCCGTTCCCGTGGACCTGCTTCGAACCCTGGAACATCAGGTGCTCGAAGAGGTGGGCGAGGCCCGTGCGGCCCTCGACCTCGTGGCGCGAGCCGACGTCGTACCAGAGGCAGACCGCGGCGACCGGGGTCAGGTGGTCCTCCGAGAGCACCACGCGCAGGCCGTTCGCCAACCGGTGCTCGGTCGCTGTCAGGCCGCCGGAGCCGGCCTCGGCCGTGGCCGTGTGACCCATGGGCATGTACGTCCCTTCGATCGCGATGTGAAAAAGTCCTGCCACTGTATGCAAGCGCGCCGACACTTCGCGAAGTTCCCGTCGGGTCCCGATGTCCCTCTTCCGGGTCGAGGTCGGCGTTGTCGGTGGCACGGTCCACAATGGTCCGCGTCAGATCAACCTTGTTGGTGAAGGAGCCGCAGCCGCGATGGCCCGCCGCAGCACGAAGACACCGCCGCCGGACGACGCGTTCGAGGAGCGAATCCTCGACATCGACGTCGTCGACGAGATGCAGGGCTCCTTCCTCGAGTACGCGTACTCGGTGATCTACTCGCGCGCGCTCCCCGACGCCCGCGACGGCATGAAGCCCGTCCAGCGCCGCATCGTCTACCAGATGGGCGAGATGGGGCTCCGCCCCGACCGCGGGTTCGTCAAGTGCGCCCGCGTCGTCGGCGAGGTGATGGGCAAGCTGCACCCGCACGGCGACGCCTCGATCTACGACGCCATGGTCCGCATGGCACAGCCCTTCTCCATGCGGCTGCCCCTCGTCGACGGCCACGGCAACTTCGGTTCCCTCGGCAACGACGACCCGCCGGCCGCCATGCGGTACACCGAGTCGCGGATGGCCCCGGCCGCGCTGCTCATGACCGAGTCCATCGACGAGGACACGGTCGACTTCGCGCCGAACTACGACGGCCAGGAGCAGGAGCCGGTCGCGCTCCCCGCCGCCTACCCGAACCTGCTGGTCAACGGCGCGTCCGGCATCGCGGTCGGCATGGCGACCAACATGCCGCCGCACAACCTCGGCGAGGTCGTCGCGGCCGCCCGCCACCTCATCCGGTACCCCGGCGCCGACCTCGAGACCCTGATGCGGTTCGTGCCCGGCCCCGACCTGCCCACCGGCGGCCGGATCGTCGGCCTCTCCGGCATCAAGGACGCGTACGAGTCGGGCCGCGGCTCCTTCAAGATCCGCGCCACGGCGACCGTGGAGACGGTGACCGCCCGCCGCAAGGGCATCATCGTGACCGAGCTGCCGTTCACGGTCGGCCCCGAGAAGGTCATCTCCAAGATCAAGGACCTGGTCGGCTCCAAGAAGCTCCAGGGCATCGCCGACGTCAAGGACCTCACCGACCGCAGCCACGGCCTGCGGCTCGTCATCGAGGTCAAGAACGGCTTCGTGCCCGAGGCGGTCCTCGAGCAGCTCTACAAGCTGACGCCGATGGAAGAGTCCTTCGGCATCAACAACGTGGCGCTGGTGGACGGCCAGCCGCTCACCCTCGGCCTCAAGGAGCTCCTGGAGGTCTACCTCGACCACCGCTTCGAGGTCGTCCGGCGCCGCTCCGAGTTCCGCCGGACCAAGAAGAGCGACCGGCTCCACCTGGTCCTCGGCCTGCTCGTCGCACTGCTCGACATCGACGAGGTCATCCGCCTCATCCGGGAGAGCGACAACTCCGCGCAGGCCAAGGAGCGCCTGATGGAGCGCTTCTCGCTGAGCGAGATCCAGACGCAGTACATCCTGGACACCCCGCTGCGCCGCCTCACCAGGTTCGACCGGCTCGAGCTGGAGACCGAGCGCGACCGGCTCAACGGCGAGATCGACGAGCTGACCGGCATCCTCGACTCCGACGCGGAGCTGCGCAAGCTCGTCTCCGCGGAGCTGGCCGCCGTCGCCAAGAAGTTCGCCACCGACCGCCGGACGGTCCTGCTCGAGTCCGCCGGCGCGCCCGTCGCCGCCGTGTCCCTGGAGGTCGCGGACGACCCCTGCCGGGTCCTGCTGTCCTCCACCGGCCTGCTGGCCCGTACGGCGACGGCCGAGCTGCCCCCGGTCGACCCGGAGGCCGCGCGGGTCAAGCACGACGTGATCCTGTCCGCGGTGGCGGCCACCCAGCGCGGTGACGTCGGAGCGGTGACCTCGGCCGGCCGGCTGCTGCGGATCGCGGTGATCGACCTGCCGCAGCTCCCGGACACCGCCAGCGCCCCGAACCTGGCGGGCGGCGCGCCGCTGTCCGAGTTCCTGACCCTGGAGGCGGACGAGACGGTGGTCTGCCTGACCACGCTCGACGAGTCCTCGCCGGGCCTGGCCCTCGGCACGCTGCAGGGCGTCGTGAAGCGCGTGGTGCCGGACTACCCGGCGAACAAGGACGAGCTGGAGGTCATCACCCTCAAGGACGGTGACCGGATCGTCGGCGCGACCGAGCTGCGCACGGGCGACGAGGACCTGGTCTTCATCACCTCCGACGCCCAGCTGCTCCGCTACCAGGCCTCGCAGGTACGGCCCCAGGGCCGTCCGGCCGGCGGCATGGCGGGCATCAAGCTGACCGCGGGCGCCGAGGTGCTCTCGTTCACGGCGGTCGACCCGGCGGCGGACGCCGTCGTCTTCACCGTCGCGGGCTCCACGGGCACCCTCGACTCCTCGACGGGCACGTCCGCGAAGCTGACCCCGTTCGACCAGTACCCGCGCAAGGGCCGCGCGACCGGCGGCGTCCGCTGCCAGCGCTTCCTGAAGGGCGAGGACGTGCTGACCCTGGCCTGGGCCGGTGCCACTCCGGCCCGCGCCGCGCAGAAGAGCGGCGCCCCGGTGCCGCTCCCGGAGGCCGACCCCCGCCGCGACGGCTCGGGGACCCCGCTCCCCCAGCCGGTCGACGTGGTGGCGAGCCCGGCGAACTAGGAGCTGTCCTGCCGGTCGGGCGCCGGGATCCCGGCCCGACCGGCAGGACACCCACGAGCCCGCCTGAACGCCCACGAGCCTGGCCTGGCCTCGTCGGCCTGGCCTGGCCTCGTCGGCCTGGCCTGGCCCGGCCCGGCCGAACCTGGCCGACGAGAATCCCTAGGAGCCTTCCGGCTCCTCCTCCGTCTGCCGCACGTACCGCAGGACGCCCCACATCGCGTGTTCGTCGGGGGCGTCCTGCGGGCCGTTCAGCTCGCAGGACGCGAGGTCCTTGCGCAGTCCGGCCGCGTCGACGCCGGAGCCGATCAGGACGAGCTGGGTGAGCCGCTCCTCGCCCTCGGGCCACGGCTCGGGATGGAAGCGCAGGAAGCGTCCGACGGCGTGCACGGTGTAGCGGTTGGCCGGGTCGGCGGCACCGAAGTCGACGAATCCCTTGATCCGGTAGAGCCCCTCGGGCCGGGCGTCCAGGAAGGCCATGAGCCGGCGGGGGTGGAGCGGGGTCGAGGCGGCCAACGAGACGGTGTCGTACGCGGCGTGCGGGTGGGCGTGCGCGTCGTCCTCGCCGTACAGGATGTCCTCGATGGACATCTGCCCCTCGATCTCCCCCTCGGGGACCACCCGGTCGAAGAGCAGTTCCGGGTCGATCCTCCCGTGCCGGGCGTCGACCACCACGGCCTTGCCGGCGAGGCCGCGCACCGTCTCGTGGACGGCTCGCAGCTCGTCCTCGGAGACCCGGTCGGCCTTGTTGACCACGACGAGGTCGGCGATCGGGAGGTGCCGGTCGGTCTCGGGGTGCCGCTGCCGGGTGGCGGAGAACTCGGCGGCGTCGACGACCTGGACGAGCCCGCCGTACACGATCCGCTCGTTCTCGCTGGCGAGCACCATCCGCACCAGCTCCTGCGGCTCGGCGAGGCCGCTCGCCTCGATGACGATCACGTCGAGCCGCGACGAGGGCCGGGCCAGGACCTCCAGATACTCGTCGAGCTCGCTCGCGTCCACGGCACAGCACAGGCAGCCGTTGCCCAGCGAGACGGTGGAGCCGACCTGCCCGGCGACGCTCATCGCGTCGATGCCGATGTCCCCGAAGTCGTTGACCATGACGCCGATACGGGTGCCCCGGGCGCTGCGCAGCACATGGTTCAGGAGCGTGGTCTTCCCGGCCCCGAGAAACCCGGCGAGAACGACGACGGGGATCTGCTGCGTGGTCAAGGGACGTGCCTCCGGTTTCCTTCGTGCCCCACGGCCGTGGGAAGCCCCCAGGATAGGCAGCCCGGCGTGCGGCTCCCCCGGGGACGCGTCGGGGCACCGCGCGCGGTGCCCCACCCCTCCGGGCGTCCGGCGCGGTTCCGTATTTCCGGTCCCGGGGCGTGTCGCCGTACCGTTTCCGGCATGAGCCCCGCACAGACCAGCCCCTCGCGCCCCCGCGCGCGCCGACGGCGGATCGGGTGGCCACAGCGGGTGTTCTCGCAGGTCCTGCTGATGCAGCTGGCCATCGCGACCGGTGTGACCGTCCTCGCCACGGGGCTCTTCCTCGCTCCGCTCAGCGCCCAGCTCGACGACCAGGCCATGCGGCAGGCCCTGGCCATCGCGGACACCACCGCGTCGCCCCGGCTCGCCGCGGACCTCACCGGAACCCCTCCGTCCGCACGGGGGCCCGTACAGACGGAGGCCGAGCGGATCCGGACGGCGACGGGCGCCGAGTACGTCGTGGTCATGGACACCCGCGGGGTGCGCTGGTCGCACACCGACCCCGCCCAGATCGGCAGGCTCGTCTCCACCGACCCGAGCAGCGTCCTCGCCGGGCACGAGGTGATGGAGATCGACAACGGCACCCTGGGCCGCTCGGCGCGCGGCAAGGTGCCGCTGCGGGACGCGGACGGCCGGATCGTCGGCGCCGTGTCGGTCGGCATCGAGTACGAAAGCGTCCGGGACCGGCTCCTCGCCGCCATCCCCGGCCTCCTCGCCTACGCCGGCGGGGCGCTCGCGGCCGGTGCCCTGGCCGCGTACCTGATCTCCCGGCGCCTCCAGCGCCAGACCCACGACCTGGCCTTCTCCGACATCTCGGCGCTGCTCGCCGAGCGCGAGGCCATGCTGCACGGCATCCGCGAGGGCGTCGTCGCCCTGGACCGCAACGGCTCCGTACGCCTGATGAACGACGAGGCCCAGCGGCTCCTCGGCCTCGGCCCCGAGGCGGCGGGCCGGCCGCTCGACGAGGTCCTCGGCACCGGCCGCACCGCGGACGTCCTGGCGGGCCGGGTCACCGGCGACGACCTGGTCACCGTCCGGGGCCACCGGGTGCTGATCGCCAACCGGATGCCCACGGACGACGGCGGCGCCGTGGCCACCCTGCGCGACCGCACCGAACTGGAGCACCTCGGACGCGAGCTGGACTCGACGCGCGGTCTGATCGACGCCCTCCGCGCCCAGGACCACGAGCACGCCAACCGGCTCCACACCCTCCTCGGCCTCCTGGAACTGGAGATGCACGACGAGGCGGTCGAGTTCGTCACCGAGGTCGTCGGGGTGCACCGGGCCACCGCCGAACAGGTCACCGAGAAGGTCCACGACCCCCTCCTCGCGGCCCTCCTGGTCGGCAAGGCCACCGTCGCCGCCGAGCGCGGGGTCTCGCTGCGCCTGGCTCCCGACTCGCTGCTCCCGGACCGGCTCGTCGACCCCCGCGAGCTGGTCACCGTCGTCGGCAACCTCGTCGACAACGCCCTGGACGCCGTCGCCGGAACCCCGGGCGCCCGAGTCGTCGTCGCCTTCCGCGCCGAGGGCCGTACCGTCGTGCTGCGGGTCTCCGACAGCGGCCCCGGGGTCCCCGAGGAGCGTCGCGAGCTGATCTTCACCGAGGGCTGGACGACGAAGTCGCTCCCGTCGCACGGGAAGCGCGGCCTCGGTCTCGCCCTCGTCCGCCGCCTCGCCGAGCGCCGCGGCGGCACCGCCACGGTGGCCGCCGGCCCCGACGGAGGCGCCGCCTTCACCGTCCTCCTCCCGGACGCCCTGACCGAACCGGAACCCACCGCACCCACGCCGAACCCGTCCGAGGCGGCCGTGCCGGAGAGCGCCGAGGAGGCGCGATGATCGACGTGCTCGTGGTGGACGACGACGTACGGGTCGCGCGGATCAACGCTGCCTACGTCGCCAAGATGCCGGGCTTCCGGGTGGTCGCCACCGCCCACTCGACCGCCGAGGCGCTCGCGGCCCTCGACGGGCAGCCGGTGGATCTGATCCTCCTGGACCACTACCTGCCCGACGAGAACGGTCTCGCGGCCGTACGGGAGCTCCGCGCGCGCGGCCACCAGTGCGACGTGATCATGGTGACGGCCGCCAGGGACGTGGCGACCGTGCAGGCGGCGATGCGGCACGGCGCGCTCCAGTACCTGGTGAAGCCGTTCAACTTCGCCGGACTGCGCGCGAAGCTGGAGGCCTACGCGACCCTGCGCCGCACCCTGGAGAGCGGGGGCGAGGCCGAACAGTCCGAGGTGGACCGGATCTTCGGCGTCCTCGCGGCCGGCTCCGTCGCCCCCGACCTGCCCAAGGGGCACTCCCCCACCACGGCCGAACTGGTCCGGCAGGTCCTGCTCGCCGCCGACGGACCGCTCTCCGCGCAGGAGATCGCCGAGCGGGCCGGCGTCAGCCGGCAGACCGCCCAGCGCTACCTCAAGCTCCTCGAACGCACCGGCCGGGTACGCCTCTCGCTCCGGTACGGCGAGACCGGCCGCCCCGAGCACCGGTACGCCTGGACGGCCGCCTCACCGCCCGCCGCCTGAGCGGCGGTCCCGGCGATCGGTCAGACGGCACCCGGGTCGGTCAGACGGCGCCCGCGCCGGTCAGCGCCCGGACCTCGGTCTCGGCGTGGCGCGCCTCGTCGGGCGGCTCGGACGACGTGACCGTGCCGATCCAGCCCGCGAGGAAGCCGAGCGGAATGGAGACCACACCCGGGTTCTGCAGCGGGAACAGGTGGAAGTCGACCCCGGGGAACAGCGCCTCGGGGCTGCCGGAGACGACCGGCGAGACCAGCACGAGCAACACCGCGGGCACCAGGCCGCCGTACACGGACCAGACCGCGCCCCGCGTGGTGAACTTCCGCCAGAACAGCGAGTACAGCAGCACCGGCAGATTCGCGGAGGCCGCGACCGCGAAGGCCAGACCGACGAGGAACGCCACGTTGAGATCGCGGGCGAGCAGCCCGAGTCCGATGGCGGCCGCGCCGATCACCGCGGCGGCGACCCGGGCCACGGTCACCTCGCTGTACTGCTTCGCGTGCCGTCGGCGCAGCGAGCTGTACAGGTCGTGGGCGACGGAGGCCGAGGAGGCGAGCGTGATCCCCGCGACGACGGCGAGGATGGTCGCGAAGGCGACGGCGGCGACGATCGCGAAGAGCACCGTGCCGCCGGTGGAGCCCGCTCCCCCGCCGAGATCGAGGGCGAGCAGCGGCACGGCGGTGTTCCCCGACGCGTTCGAGGCGCGGACCTCGTCCGGGCCGATCAGCGCGGCCGCCCCGAAGCCGAGCACGATGGTCATCAGGTAGAAACTGCCGATGAGCCCGATGGACCAGACGACGGAGCGGCGGGCGGCACGGGCGGTCGGCACGGTGTAGAAGCGCGACAGGATGTGCGGCAGTCCCGCGGTGCCCAGGACCAGGGCGATGCCGAGGCTGATGAAGTCGAGCCGGGACGTCCAGTCCCCTCCGTAGCGGAGTCCGGGGGCGAGGAAGTCCGTTCCGTGGCCGCTGCGGTGGGCGGCGGTGGACAGCAGGCTGTTCACGTCACCGTGGAACCGGAACAGTACGAGGACCGTGAGCGCGACCGTGCCCGCCATGAGCAGCACCGCTTTGACGATCTGGATCCAGGTGGTGGCCCGCATGCCGCCGAGCGACACGTAGATCACCATCAGCGCGCCCACTCCGATGACCGTCCACGACCGGGCCGCCTCGCCGGTGCCGCCGAGCAGCAGGGCGACCAGACTCCCGGCCCCCACCATCTGCGCCACGAGGTACAGCACGGAGACCGCCACCGAGGACGTCCCGGCGGCGATGCGCACCGGCCGCTCGGCCATCCGCGCGGCGACGACGTCGGCGAGCGTGAACCGACCGCAGTTGCGGACCAGTTCGGCGACCAGCAGGAGCACGACCAGCCAGGCCACGAGGAAGCCGACGGAGTACAGCATGCCGTCGTAGCCGTAGAGCGCGATCAGCCCGGAGATGCCGAGGAACGAGGCCGCGGACATGTAGTCGCCGGCGATGGCGAATCCGTTCTCCAGGGGGGAGAACAGCCGTCCGCCGGCGTAGAACTCCTCTGCCGAACCGTGCCGGTTGCGGCTCACCCAGGTGGTGATCCCGAGGGTGACCGCGATGAAGACGCTGAACAGCACGAGCGCCAGGGTCTGGTGGTGTCCGGTCACCGCTGCACCGCCCCTCTGGTCATCTCCTGCGTGTCCCAGCGCAGCTCCAGCGCCGCCCGGTCCCTGCGCAGCCGCGCGTGCCTCGTGTAGGCCCAGGTCAGCAGGAAGGTGGTGAGGAACTGTCCGAGCCCCGCGACCATCGCCACGTTCACCGCTCCGGCGACCGGCCGGGCCATGAGTCCGGGCGCGGCCGTCGCCGCCACGACGTAGGCGAGGTACCAGAGGAGGAAGGCGAGGGCCGCGGGGAAGACGAACCGGCGGTAGCGGCTGCGCACTTCCTGGAACGCGGGGCTCCTCTGGACCTCCAGATAGATCTCCGCCGTGCTGTGGACCCGCTGCCCCGGCGCCGCGTCGGGGCTGATGCTGCCGGGCCCCTCGGCGCCCGACCGCTCACCCCACTCGAAACCCGCCGCGTCGTACCAGGGGTCGTCGACCGGCATTGCCGGAGCGCCGCGCCCCTCCTGCTCGTCCACCTGCTCCACCGGTCAACTCTCCTTGTCAGCGAACCGTTTCGGCCGCGTGCCCAAGGATGGACAGAGCGGGAAGATCCCGGACTCTTCTCCCCTCTCACTTCACCCCATCAGGTGACTCTTCTCCCGGGTGCCCTGACCACACCGTGCTGATATGCGTATCGCACGGCCTGGGCGCGATCGCGCACACCGGTCTTGGTGAAGAGGTTGTTGATGTGGGTCTTCACCGTCGCCGTGGAGATCCGCAGCCGCCCGGCGATCTCCTGGTTGGACAGCCCGTCCGCGACGAGTACGAGCACCTCCGTCTCCCGCTCCGTCAGACCATCCGCCTCGGGCGCCCCGGCACCGCCCGAGCCACCCGACACCGCCCCGCCCGTCCCCCCGGACCCGGCCGTCCCCGCTTGCCCAGCATTCACCGGCCACCCGGACGACTCCGACCACCCCGAAGGTTCCGACGGCTCCGAACGCTCCATCAGCTGCTCCAGCAGGCGTCTCTGCACGGAAGGCGACAGCCCCGCACGTCCGTCGACCACGTCCCGCAGCGCCCGGACGATCTCCTCCCCGTCGGCGTCCTTGGTCAGGTACCCCCGTGCTCCGGCCCGCAGCGCCGGGAACAGCGAGTCGTCGTCGGCATACGTGGTGAGCACGACGACCTCTGTCCCGGGGAACAGCTCACGGATCCTGCGCGTGGCCTCCACGCCGTCGCAGCGGGGCATCCGCAGATCCATCAGGACCACGTCGGGCTCGTGTGCGGCGGTGAGCTCCACCGCCTCCTCGCCGTCCCGGGCCGATCCGACGACCTCGATCCCCGGAAGCAGTCCGAGCAGCATCACGATCCCCTCGCGGACGACCGCCTGGTCGTCCGCGACGACCACCCGCACCACCTGCCGGCCCTCGGTCACGCGCGATCCCTCCTGCCCGCTCACGCCGGCACCCGCAGCCGCACGGTGAACCCCGGGCCCTCGGGCCCCGCGTCCAGGCTGCCGCCGAGCAGCTCGGCCCGCTCCCTCATGCCGAGCAGCCCGTACCCGGAGCCGGAGGACCCCAGTCCCTGACCCTCCCCGGCGCCGCCGGACGCTCTGGGCGGCCCGGAGTCGCGTATCTCCAGGGAGATCTCGTGCGTGCCGTAGGCGAACCGGATCCGGGTCCGGGCACCCGGGGCGTGCTTGCGGACATTGGTCAGCGCCTCCTGGGCGACCCGCCGTACCGCCTGCGAGGCCTCGGCGGGCAGGTCCCGACGCTCGCCGGTGACGGCGACCTCGGCCCGGTCCTCTCTGGCCAGTTCCCGCAGATAGTCCTCGACGGGCGCCATGTCCCCGCGCAGTGCGGAGAGCGCGTGGCGGGTCTCGGCGAGTCCTTCCCTCGCCATGGAGCGGGCCGAGGTCACGAGCTTGAGGATCTCCGCCCGCTCGGCCCCCGCCTCGATCTGGAGGCGGGCGACCTCCAGGTGGACCATCTGGGCGGACAGGCTGTGGGCGAGCACGTCGTGTATCTCGCGGGCGATCCTCGCCCGCTCGGCGAGCGCCGCCGACGCGGCCTCCGCCTCCCTGGCGAGCCGCTCCTGGGCGAGCAGCTGAAACCCCGCGCCGCGGGCCTCGGCGTCCAGCCGGAGCGAGTAACCCGCGAGGAGCACGGCGGCCGTGGTCACGGCGGCTCCCAGGATCCCGGTCTCGTCGGCCTCCACGAATCCGGGGACGAGCACGGCCACCGTCGCCAGCCCGGCGGGCAGCGGCAACCGCTGCATCGCCATCACCGAGACGACAATCCACATCACGGTCGCGGCCGTCGGGGCGCCGGCGGCGTAGGCCCCGAGGCCGCAGAGCGCCATTACGCCGAGGAGCCCCATCGAAGCGGCGGCCCGGTGGTCGAGGGTCGTGTGGTGGAAGCCCAGCGCGGCCACCACGCACAGCCCGAACCCGAGCGGCGGCACCAGCGCGTATCCGCCCTCGAAGGCTCCCGAGGTGTAACAGCCGCTCAGCACCCAGACGCTCAGGCCCGCCATCATGCTGTAGTCGAGGACCATCCGCCCCCGGGGCACTCCGACGCGGGTCAGCGCCTCCCGCGAGGGCCAGCTGCGCCAGGCCCGCGGGCCGCGCCCGCCGCTCTCCGTACGACCTCGGTCGCGCTTGCCTTCCATGACCGTCCCCCTCCGTCGTCTTGATGCTACGGAGAGTCGGCGGCCGTGTGATCGGCCCGTGGGTGGAGCGTGTGGCTCCACCCACGGGTGGAGTGGATCAGGCGTCGATGCGCGACCGGTCGAGCGTCGCCGCCGAGCTGGTGATGAACTCCTTGCGGGGCGCCACGTCGTTGCCCATGAGGAGGTCGAAGACCTGCTCCGCCGCGTCCAGGTCGCCGATGTTGATCCGGCGCAGGGTGCGGTGCCGCGGGTCCATCGTGGTCTCCGCGAGCTGGTCGGCGTCCATCTCGCCCAGACCCTTGTAGCGCTGGATGGAGTCCTTGTAGCGGACCCCCTTGCGCTGGAACTCCAGGAGCGTCTGCCGCAGCTCGCTGTCCGAGTACGTGTAGACGTACTTGTCCTGGCCCTTCTTGGGCTGGACGAGCTCGATCCGGTGCAGCGGCGGCACGGCGGCGAAGACCCGGCCCGCCTCGACCATGGGCCGCATGTAGCGCTGGAAGAGCGTGAGCAGCAGGCAGCGGATGTGGGCGCCGTCGACGTCGGCGTCGACGAGGAGAACGATCTTCCCGTACCGGGCCGCGTCGATGTCGAAGGTGCGGCCCGAGCCCGCCCCTATGACCTGGATGATCGCCCCGCACTCGGCGTTCTTGAGCATGTCCGAGACGGACGACTTCTGGACGTTGAGGATCTTGCCGCGGATCGGCAGGAGGGCCTGGAACTCGCTGTTGCGCGCGAGCTTGGCCGTACCGAGGGCCGAGTCGCCCTCGACGATGAAGAGCTCGCTGCGCTCCACGTCGTCGCTGCGGCAGTCGGCCAGCTTGGCCGGCAGCGAGGAGGACTCGAGCGCGGTCTTCCTGCGCTGCGCCTCCTTGTGCTGCCTGGCCGCGATCCGGGTGCGGGCCGCGGCGACGGCCTTCTCCAGGACGGCACGGGCCTGCGCCTTGTCGTCCCGCCGGGTGGAGGTGAGGAAGGCCTTGAGCTCCTTGGCGACCACGTTCGCCACGATCCGGCGAGCGGCGGACGTGCCGAGGACCTCCTTCGTCTGCCCCTCGAACTGCGGCTCGGCGAGGCGGACCGTGACGACGGCGGTGAGGCCCTCCAGGGCGTCGTCCTTGACGATGTCGTCCTCGGCGACGCGCAGCATCTTCGCCGAGCGCAGCACCTCGTTCACCGTCTTGGTGACGGCCGTCTCGAAGCCGGAGACGTGGGTGCCGCCCTTGGGAGTGGCGATGATGTTGACGAAGG
The DNA here is from genome assembly GCF_042262805.1 of Streptomyces sp. NPDC056361. Lineage (NCBI taxonomy): Bacteria > Bacillati > Actinomycetota > Actinomycetes > Kitasatosporales > Streptomycetaceae > Streptomyces > Streptomyces sp. NPDC056361. The sequence goes on along the minus strand of NZ_JBHJQI010000166.1, from coordinate 1,714 downwards.
ACTTGACCGTGCTGTCGTAGCCGGTGCCCCAGCGGAGGGCCACGTCGACGGCGAGCTCACGGGTGACCTCCGTCGGGGTCATGTGACCGCGCTCGTCGAGGACGGGCACGGTCTCCTTGAAGGTGCCCTGCCCGGTGAGCCGCTGGATGTCGCAGACGGCCTTGTCCTGCGCGAGGTACTCGCAGAACTCGCTGATGCCGCCGTCGAAGCGGAAGGTCTCCTCGCTCTTGCCGATCCCCGCCAGGTCCCGCTCGTCGCGGACGACGATGGTGAGGCCGGGCACGAGGAAGGCGGTCTGCCGGGCGCGCTGGTGGAGCGTCTCCAGGGAGAGCTTGGCGTCCTTGAGGAAGATCTGCCGGTCCGCCCAGTAGCGGACGCGCGTGCCGGTGCGGGTCTTGGGGACGCGCTTGCCCTTGAGCAGGCCGTTGGCCGGGTCGAAGGGGCTGTCGGGGCCCTGCTCGGTGAAGATGCCCGGGACGCCGCGGCGGAAGCTGATCGAGTGCGTGGCACTGTTGCGGTCGACCTCGACGTCGAGGCGGGCCGACAGCGCGTTGACCACGGAGGCGCCGACGCCGTGCAGACCGCCGGACGCGGCGTACGAACCGCCGCCGAACTTGCCGCCGGCGTGCAGCTTGGTCATGACGACCTCGACGCCGGAGAGCCCGGTCTTCGGCTCGACGTCGACCGGGATGCCACGGCCGTTGTCGCGGACCTCGACGGAGCCGTCGTCGTGGAGGATGACCTCGATGTGGTCGCAGTAGCCTCCGAGGGCCTCGTCGACCGAGTTGTCGATGATCTCCCAGATGCAGTGCATCAGACCGCGGCTGTCGGTGGACCCGATGTACATACCGGGGCGCTTGCGGACCGCTTCGAGCCCTTCGAGTACGAGCAGGTGCCGCGCGGTGTAGTTGGAACCGTCACGGTCTGCGGTCAGCAGCGCACTGGACGGCACGGACGTCTCGGCGGTCACGCGGTTCGCTCCTCGCTGAATTTGAAATGTGGCCCAGTGGGGTAAGGCCCGGCGTCGGTCACCGGTTCAGAGGGTACCGATGCCTGGTAGAGCCGTTGTCACACCACCCACCCCGATTCATCATGCTAGTCCAGGGTCGTATGGATGTTCGATCCCTCGATGGGGTGACGCGAACATCACGTTCCCTTCCAGGCATGAACCATTTAGGCTCCGGGCACGTCCTCATGAACAACCGGCAACCACGCCGGGAGGACGAACCGACACAAGCAACGCGAAATCCGTAGAGCAACGCAATACGGCTCATTCGCCGCCAACCGGCAGCAGACAGCCACCTTGGGAAGAAGTTTCAAGGAAAAGGCACGAGCGGGAACGTTTTCGGCCTGGTTGGATGTTGACCCTGGTACGACAGCTCGTCGAGCTAGAGAAGAGGCGACGTGACTACTGTTCTGACCCCCGCGAGCCCCCTGACGGCCGCTGACCGTTGCGACCGCTGCGGCGCCCAGGCATACCTGCGCGTCGTTCTGACCAGCGGAGGTGACTTGCTCTTCTGCGCCCACCACGGACGCAAGTTCGAGCCGGAACTCAAGAAGATCGCCGTTGAGATACAGGATGAGACGGACCGGCTCACGGATGTGCCGGCCCGCACGCAGGGCGAAGACCACGCCTGACCTCATCCACGACGAGCCCAGGGCCGGTCGCTGACCCCGACCGGACGACGGGCGGCCACCCCCGCAAGGGGGTGGC
>NZ_JBHJQI010000165.1:0-18639 GCF_042262805.1 Streptomyces sp. NPDC056361 | reverse complement strand
CCGTGGCCCCCCCCGCGCTCGCCCCCCCCCCCGCCCGCCCCCGCCCGCCCCGGGGGCCCCCCCCGGGGCCCCCCGGGCCCCCCGCCCCTTCGGCGCGTACGGCGGGTCAGCCGAGCGGGAGGGCGCCGAGCGGCAGGCCGCCGAGGAGGCCGCCGAGCGGGGTGGCGCCGAGGGCGCCGGTCGCGGCACCGAGCGGGGCGTTCTGGGTGGCCTGGCCGGCGGCGGCCGGGAGGGTCTTCACGCCCTGGTCGACACCCTGGCCGAGGGCGCCCTGCCCGGCACCGAGGGACTCGGCGGCGCCGTCGGGGAGCTCGGTGAGGCCGTCACCCAGCGGGACGGCGTTGGTCACCGTGCCCAGCGCGTCGGCGTCGAGCGGCAGGGACGGCGCTGCGGAGGCCGTGCCGGCGGCGGCGACGGCGAAAGCGGCACCGAGGGCGGCGACACCGAGCTTCTTGGCGGCAGACTGCTTCATCTGAAAATCTTCCTTGGGGAATCCGGGGGCTTCCGGGAAAGCCGGGCGGGGAAATCCTGGGAATGCAGAGCGACTCTGCAACCTAACCAGCGATCAACTCCTCCGCAAACACCGGAAAGCGGCCGGGTGTCGCGCCGCCCCGGCCGCTTCCTGTTCCCCGACGGGATGCCGATCAGCCCTCTGCGGGGGAAGATCCGCTGGTCGTGGCGGTCTGCTGGAACAGCCATTCGGACTTCAGCTCGGCGTATCCGGGCTTGATGACCTCATTGATCATGGCCAGGCGTTCATCGAAAGGAATGAACGCTGATTTCATCGCATTGACCGTGAACCACTGCATGTCGTCGAGCGTGTAATCGAATGCCTCGTTCAGCAGCTCGAATTCACGGCTCATGGTCGTGCCGCTCATCAGGCGGTTGTCGGTGTTGACCGTGGCCCGGAAGTGAAGGGTGCGGAGCAGGCCGATGGGGTGCTCGGCGAACGAGGCGGCCGCGCCGGTCTGGAGGTTGGACGAGGGGCACATCTCCAGCGGGATGCGCTTGTCGCGGACGTAGGCGGCCAGGCGGCCGAGGCTGACCGAGCCGTCGTCGGCGACCTCGATGTCGTCGATGATCCGGACGCCGTGTCCGAGCCGGTCGGCGCCGCACCACTGGAGCGCCTGCCAGATGGAGGGCAGCCCGAAGGCCTCGCCGGCGTGGATGGTGAAGTGGTTGTTCTCCCGCTTGAGGTACTCGAAGGCGTCGAGGTGGCGGGTGGGCGGGTAGCCGGCCTCGGCGCCCGCGATGTCGAAGCCGACGACGCCGGAGTCGCGGTAGCGGTTGGCGAGTTCGGCGATCTCCAGGGCGCGGGCCGCGTGCCGCATGGCGGTGAGCAGGGCGCCGATCCGGATGCGGTACCCGTCGGCCCTGGCCTGCCGCTCGCCTTCCCGGAAGCCCTCGTTGACGGCCTCGACGACCTCTTCGAGGGTGAGGCCGCCCTCCAGGTGCTGCTCGGGGGCGTAGCGCACCTCCGCGTAGACGACGCCGTCCTCGGCGAGGTCGACGGCGCACTCGGCGGCGACGCGGACGAGGGCCGCCCTGGTCTGCATGACGGCGCAGGTGTGCGCGAAGGTCTCCAGGTAGCGCTCCAGGGAGCCGGAGTCGGCGGCCTCGCGGAACCAGATGCCGAGCTTGTCGGGCTCCGTCTCGGGGAGCTGGTCGTAGCCCTGCTCCCGGGCGAGTTCGATGATCGTGCCGGGGCGCAGTCCGCCGTCGAGGTGGTCGTGGAGCAGCACCTTCGGGGCACGGCGGATCTGGTCCGCGGTGGGGACGTTGGGGGTCTGGCTCGTCATTTCCGCACTGTAGCCCCTACGCGCGTAGAGCGCGCCCCGTCGCGCCGCGCGGGTGCACCGGTTTTTCCCCGTGCGGGGCGGACGGCCGAACGCCTAGCCTGCGCGCATGACTTCCTCGGCGCCTTCCTCCGAACTGGGCCGCGTCCGCGGCTTCCTGTCGGCCTTCCACCGCCGGCAGGCGGCCCGCACGGTCGACTTTCCGGGTGGTTTCGCGGCTCTCGACGACGCGTACCGGCTGTCCCGGGGCAACAACCACCTGCTGGTGGACGGCTCCGTCGCACCGGAGGCGCTGCCCGGGCACGCGGAGGAGGCCATGGGCCACCTCCCGTACCGTCACGCGTACGTCCTCGACGAGACGGTCGCCGCCGCCTGCCGGGAGCCGATGGAGCGGGCCGGGTTCCGGCACTCCACCTCGCTGGCCATGACCCACACCGGTCCGGTGCCGGAGCACGGCGGGGCGCGGGAGGTGGGCCTGGACGAGCTGCGCGGCCCGGCCACCGCGTCCTGGGACCGGTTCGCGCCCGGGGCGGCGGCGGAGCAGGTGCGCGACATGGTGGAGCGGCGGGCGGCCCGGCTGCGCGGCGCCGACGACGTCCGCTTCTTCGCCGCGCACACCCCGGCAGGCGAGGTGGCCGCCTGGGTCGACCTGTACGCGGATCCGTCGACGGGGGTCGCGCAGATCGAGGACCTGGTGACGGCGGAGGCTCACCTCGGGCGGGGGTACGCCGGGGTGGTGCTGGACACGGCGCTGCACGAGGCGGCGGCCGCGGGTTGCGCCCTGCGCTTCCTGACGGCGCGCCCGGCGGACTGGCCGCACCGCTGGTACGGGCGGAAGGGCTTCGAGGTCGTCGGCACCCTGACCCGATTCGAACGGGTATAGGGGCAAAGGCCGTTCGGTCTGCGGACGATACGTAACAGAGACCGCGCGTACCACTGGTGTACACCTCCGCTTCTGAGACTGTTCTGCCATGGCGCACTACGCACTCGTGGGACCGACCGAGACCCGGAGACCCCGGCTCGGGCGGCCTGTTGGAGGTTCCCGGACGTCGGCGGCGGTGGGCGGCGTGGTGCTGCTCCTGCCGGACGGTGAGCCGGTGTCGAGACGGCGCGCCTCCGCGCGGGCGCACGCGGCGATGCTGCCGCTCGGGCGCGGGCTGGTGCGGGCGGGCCGGGCGGAGGGGCTCGTGGCGCACGTGGTGCGCTACCGGGGGCGCGGCTGGAACGGCACCGACGCGGAGCTCGCGGCGGACGCGTCCTGGGCGGTCGCGGAGGCCGTGCGGCGCTACGGGGACGTCCCGGTCGGCCTCGTCGGGCACGGGCTCGGCGGGCGCGCGGCGCTGCGCGCGGCCGGGCACGACGCGGTCGGCGCGGTCCTCGCCCTGGCCCCGTGGCTGCCGGAGGACGACGTGGCCGCGGAGCCCGAGCCGGTGCGGCAGCTGGTGGGGCGCCGGGTGCTGGTCGTGCACGGCACGAACGACGCCAGGACGGACCCGGAGCTGTCGTTCCGTTTCGCCGAGCGGGCGAAGAAGGCCAACCGCGACACCTGCCGCTTCGAGGTCCACTCGGACGGGCACGCGCTGCGCCAGTACGCGGACGAGGTCCGCAACCTCGCCGCCGACTTCCTCCTCGGCACCCTCTTCACCCGGCCCTACGCCCGCCCGGTGACGGACGCGATGGCGGCGCCCCCGCCGCTGGGCCTGCGCATGCCCCTGGCCGCGGGCTTCGGCGGTTCCCGCCGGCGGTGAGGCACCGGGAGGACGGTTTCACCCCGGCGGTGAGGCTCCGGGGAGGACGGTTCACCCCGGCGGTGAGGCTCCGGGGAGGACGGTTCACCCCGGCGGTGAGGGTTCCTTCGGGAGGAGGTGGCCGCGGCGGCCGAGGAGGAACTTCTTGAAGGCGGCCACGGGGGCGGTGTCCGGGTGGCCGTCGAGCCAGGCGACGCCGATCTCGCGGACCGCGCGCGGGGCGGTGACGGTCAGTTCGACGACGCCGGGGCGGGGCACGGCGGGCGGGGGCAGCAGGGCGACGCCGAGGCCCGCGGCGACCAGGCCGCGGAGGGTCTCGGCCTCCTCGCCCTCGAAGGCGATCCGGGGCTTGAAGCCGGCCTCCGCGCACAGGTCGTCGGTGATGCGGCGGAGCCCGTATCCCGGCTCCAGGGTCACGAACGTCTCGTCCGCGGCCTCGGCGAGGCGGACGCGGCGGCGGCCCGCGAGCCGGTGGTCGTCGGGGACGACGAGCCGGAGCCGCTGCTCGTCGAGGCGCCGGGCGACCAGGTCGGGGGCGTCCGGCACGGGGGACGTGAGGCAGAGGTCGAGGTCGCCGGCCCGGAGCCGTTCGATCATCGCCTCGCCGTAGTTCTGGACGAGGGTGAAGCGGATGCCGGGGTGGTCGACGCGGAAGGCGCGGATGAGACCGGGGACGGTCTCGGAGCCCATGGTGTGCAGGAAGCCGAAGGCGACCCGTCCGGCGGTGGGGTCGGCGTCGGCCCGTACGGTGTCGGCGGCCCGCTCCACCTCGGCGAGGGCGCGCTCGGCGGCGGTGAGGAAGCGGCGGCCGGCCGGGGTCAGCGAGACCGTGCGGCCGCGGCGGGCGAAGAGGGAGACGCCGAGGTCCTGTTCGAGCCGGACCATGGCCCGCGAGAGCGTCGACTGCGGCACGCCCATCTCGGCCGCCGCGCGGGTCACGTGCTCGTGGCGGGCGACGGCGGCGAAGTAGGCGAGCCGGGGTGCGAGGAGCAGTCCCATGTCTTCTTCGTTACTGTTCGGTGACAGGCGAGGCTGTGACCTGTACTCATGCGCCATGGGAACGATTACAGCAGTTCCGTGCATTGGACGCATGAAGCGGGGCGTCCTACGTTCGAGGCATGCCTCCTGCCAGTACCAAGGCGGCCGCCACCAGCGCGTCCGCCGACACCCGCCTCTCCCCCGGTGCCCCCGGCTACCGCCGGCTGAGCCTCGCGCTCTTCGCCGCGGGACTGGCCACCTTCGCCCTCCTCTACTCCACGCAGGCCCTCCTCCCGGCCATCTCGGCCGAGTTCGGCGCCACCGCCTCGGCCGCCTCCTGGACGGTCTCCGCCGCCACCGGCGCCCTCGCCCTGTGCGTGCTCCCGCTCAGCGCCCTCTCGGAGCGGTTCGGCCGGCGGGCGATGATGACCGCCTCCCTGACGGTCGCGGTCGCCGTCGCGCTCCTGGTGCCGCTCGCCCCGAACCTGGAGTCCCTGATCGTGCTCCGCGCGCTCCAGGGCGCGGCGCTCGCCGGGCTCCCGGCCTCCGCGATGGCGTACCTGGCCGAGGAGGTGCGGCCCAAGGCGCTGGTCGCCGCGATCGGCCTGTTCGTGGCGGGCAACTCGATCGGCGGCATGAGCGGCCGCCTGGTGACCGGCTGGGTCGCCCAGCTGTGGGGCTGGCGGGCGGGTCTGGCCGCCGTCGGCCTGACCTCGCTGCTCTGCGCGCTCGTCTTCCGGGCGCTGCTCCCTAAGGCGCGGCACTTCACCCCGGGCACGCTGAACCCGAAGGCGCTGGCGAGCACCGTGCGCGGGCACCTGTCCGACCCGCTGCTGGTGCGCCTGTACGTGATCGGCGCGCTGTTCATGACGGTCTTCGGCGCGGTGTACACGGTGATCGGCTACCGGCTCGTCGAGGCCCCGTTCTCGCTGCCGCAGGGCGTGATCGGCTCGATCTTCCTGGTCTACCTGGTCGGCACGGTCTCCTCCGCCGCCGCCGGCAAGCTGGTCGGGCGGCTCGGCCGGCGCGGGGCGCTCTACCTGGCGGTCTCCACCACCGCCGCGGGTCTGCTGCTGTCGCTCGCCGACTCCCTGGCGGCGGTCCTGGCGGGCCTGGTCCTGATCACGGCCGGCTTCTTCGCGGGCCACGCGGTCGCCTCCTCCTCGGTGAGCCGTACGGCGAAGACGGGCCGCGCGCAGGCCTCGGCGCTCTACCAGTCCGCGTACTACCTCGGCAGCAGCGCGGGCGGCACGCTCGGCGCCGTCGCCTTCCACGCGGGCGGTTGGGCGGGCACCGTCCTGATCGGTCTGGTCGCGGTCCTCGGCGTCGTCTCGGTGACGCTGTACGGCAGCCTCAGCGCCCGTACGCAGGCGCGGCGGCTCCAGCTCGCCGCGTCCTGACCCTCCCCCCGCGTCCCTGCAACTGACAGACTCTGCCACGCGTCCTGACCCATAGGACTCAAGGGGGAGTTGACGATCATGAACCGGATCATGCATCGAATAGGGAAGAGGGCGGGAATCACCGTCGGCCTCACCGCGCTCGTGGTGCCGATGACGATCGCGCTCGGTGCGGCCCCGGCGCAGGCGGCGTCCTGCAACGTGACGACGGGGCCGTACCAGAAGCAGGTGGAGAAGTTCCTCGGCCGGACGGTCGACGGCCGCCAGTCGCTCGGCGACTGTCAGGCCATCCAGGCCTTCCAGCGCAAGCACGGCATCACCCCGACCATGGGGTACGCGGGGACGATCACCTGGCGCACGATGAACACGATGCTCCAGCAGAAGGCCGCCGGCACCAACCCCAACCGCTCGGGCGCCTGCCCGACGAACCGGGGCCGGATCGCCTGCGTCGACCTGACGCGCCAGCTCAGCTGGATCCAGGACGGGGCGCGGCTGAAGTACGGCCCGGTGCCGGTGCGCACCGGCCGGGACGGCGCCGAGACCCGCACCGGCTCCAAGAAGATCTACTGGCGGAACATCAACCACTGGTCGACGCTCTACCACGTCTCCATGCCGTACTCGCAGTTCTTCGACCGCGGCCAGGCCTTCCACTCGACCACCAAGTCCATGTGGAACCCGCCGGGTTCGGGCGGCTGCGTCAACATGCGGCCGGCCGACGCGAAGGCGTACTGGAACCTCCTCAGGAACGGCGACGACGTCTTCGTCTACGGCCGCAAGCCGGGAACCTGACCCCGGCTGTCAGTCGCCTGCGGTAGCTTCCCTCTCACCGGCCCCGGACGGGGCCGGTGAGGGGTGAGTGGGGTGTGGACCCGATGAGCGATACCGCGGTCGCGACGACCGAGGAACTCGACAAGTACCGCAGGGAGCTGACCGGTTACTGCTACCGGATGCTCGGATCCTCCTTCGAGGCGGAGGACGCGGTGCAGGACACGATGGTCCGGGCCTGGAAGGCCATCGACTCGTTCGAGGGCCGCTCCTCGCTGCGGTCCTGGCTGTACCGGATCGCGACCAACGTCTGCCTGGACGCGCTGAACGCGGGCAACAAGCGGGCGCGGCCGATGGACCTCACCTCCCCGACGCCGGTGGCGCAGGCGCAGCTCGTCAAGCAGCCGGAGATCACCTGGCTGGAGCCGGTCCCGGACGGGCGGGTGCTGCCCTCGGTCGCCGACCCGGCGGAGACCGCCGTGCACCGGGAGACCGTGCGGCTCGCGTTCGTGGCCGCGCTCCAGCACCTGCCGCCGAAGCAGCGTGCGGTCCTCATCCTCCGCGAGGTGCTCGCCTGGAAGGCGAGCGAGGTCGCCGAACTCCTCGACACCTCCGTCGCCTCGGTCAACAGCGCCCTCCAGCGGGCCCGCGCGACCCTGGCCGAGCAGTCGCCCGCCGCCTCCGACGCGGCGAACCCGCTGGACGAGGAGCAGAAGGCGCTCCTGGAGCGGTACGTCGCCGCCTTCGAGGGCTACGACATGAAGGCGCTCACCGCGCTCCTCCACGAGGACGCGACCATGTCCATGCCGCCGTACGACCTGTGGCTCCAGGGCCACGACGACATCGTCGGCTGGATGCTGGGCGTCGGCGAGGTCTGCTCCGGCTCGAAGCTGGTGCCGACCGTGGCCAACGGCTCCCCCGCCTTCGCCCAGTACCACCCGGACCCGGCGGGCGGCTTCGGCCCCTGGGCGCTCATCGTCCTGGAGCTCCGCGACGGCAAGGTCGCCGGCATGGACTTCTTCCTGGACACCGAGCGCTGGTTCCCGCTCTTCGACCTGCCCGCGCGGCTGGACGGCTAGGCCGTCTCTTTCGGATCAGGCCGGATCAGGGAGCGGCGTCCGGTGCGTGCGATCGCAAGGCGGAGGAGGGAGTCCATGCGGAGCATCGACGACCGACGACAACGCGGCGAGCGTGCGTGCCGGACACCGCGAGCCCGGCAAGATCCGGAAGAGACGGCCTAGAGGTCCAGGGTCCCGTCGAGGCCCGCCAGGAGGAGCAGGGCCCGCAGCTCGGGTCCTGCTCCGTGGAAGCGGATGCGGTGGCCCCGGCGGCCCGCGGCGAGCTTCAGGCGGGCGAGGGCGTCGACGGCGGCGAGATCGGGGTGTGTGAGCGCGCCGACCTCGCAGACGACCTCACCGGGCGGCGCCGCGCCCAGCTCGGCGCAGAGGACGGCCACCTCGTCCCGGCCGGGACGGGCGGGCAGGGTCACGACGAGCGGTCGACTGGTATCCATGCCCGTACGACCGTCCGGGGGCGCGGAACTCATCGCGGGCCCGGCCTGATCGGCGAGGCACCCCCTAGGCTCTCGATCATGACTCACGAGCCTGTCGAACTGGTGATCTTCGACTGTGACGGCGTCCTGGTGGACAGCGAGCGGATCTACTGCCGCGTGGACCGGGAGGTGTTCGCGTCCCTCGGGGCGGAGTTCACCGAGGCGGAGGTCGCCGACTACTTCGTCGGCTCCTCGCACGAGATGCTCACGGCGATCGTCGAGGAACGCAGGGGACGCCCGCTGGAGCCCGGCTGGCAGGCGCCGTTCAAGCAGCGGTACGAGGACGCGCTGGACGCCGAGCTGACGGCCGTGGAGGGAGTCGCGGACGTCCTGGACGCCTTGGCCGTCCCGTACTGCCTGGCCTCCAACGGCAGCCACCGCGGCATCCGCAAGAACCTGGGCCGCACGGGGCTGCTCGACCGCTTCGAGGGCCGCGTGTTCAGCGCCCGCGACGTCGCCCTCGGCAAGCCCGCCCCTGACCTCTTCCTGCACGCGGCGGCCACGATGGGGGTCCCGCCCGAGCGCTGCGCGGTCGTCGAGGACAGCCCGTACGGCGTCCAGGCCGCCCGCGCGGCCGGCATGCGCGCCTTCGGCTACTGCGGCGGCCTGACCCGCGCGGACCGCCTGACGGGCCCGCGCACGGTCGTCTTCGACGACATGCGCGAGCTGCCGGGGCTGCTGCGGGAGCCGGTGTAGCCGACCTGCCGGCTCCCGTCGCGCGGCGGTGTCAGGCGATGCGGTCCAGGACGATCGGGTTCGCCGTGAAGGAGGTGCCGGGGGCGGCGATGTCCCAGGCGCCCTCCAGGGAGCCCAGGGCGTAGTCGAACTTCTCCGGCGTGTCCGTGTGGAGGGTGAGCAGCGGCTGGCCCGCGGTCACCGTGTCGCCGGGCTTGGCGTGCAGCTCGACGCCGGCGCCCGCCTGCACCGGGTCCTCCTTGCGGGCGCGGCCGGCGCCGAGGCGCCAGGCGGCGATGCCGATGTCGTAGGCGTCCAGACGGGTGAGGACGCCGGTCGACGGGGCGGTGACGACGTGCTGCTCGCGGGCGACCGGGAGGGTGGCGTCCGGGTCGCCGCCCTGGGCGGAGATCATCCGGCGCCAGACGTCCATCGCGGAGCCGTCGGCGAGGGCCTTGGCGGGGTCGGCGTCCTTGATGCCGGCCGCGTCGAGCATCTCGCGGGCGAGCGCGATGGTCAGCTCGACGACGTCGGAGGGGCCGCCGCCGGCGAGGACCTCGACGGACTCGCGGACCTCCAGGGCGTTGCCCGCGGTGAGGCCGAGCGGGGTCGCCATGTCGGTGAGGAGGGCGACCGTCTTCACGCCGCTGTCGGTGCCGAGCGCGACCATGGTGGAGGCGAGCTCGCGGGCGTCCTCGATGTTCTTCATGAACGCGCCGGTGCCGACCTTGACGTCCAGGACGAGCGAGCCGGTGCCCTCGGCGATCTTCTTGGACATGATCGAGGAGGCGATCAGCGGGATGGCCTCGACGGTGCCGGTGACGTCGCGGAGCGCGTACAGCTTCTTGTCGGCGGGGGCGAGGCCGTCGCCGGCGGCGCAGATGACCGCGCCGGTGGTGTCGAGGACGTGCAGCATCTCCTCGTTGGAGAGCAGGGCGCGCCAGCCGGGGATGGACTCCAGCTTGTCGAGGGTGCCGCCGGTGTGGCCGAGGCCGCGGCCGGAGAGCTGCGGCACGGCCGCGCCGCAGGCGGCGACGAGCGGGGCGAGCGGGAGGGTGATCTTGTCGCCGACGCCGCCGGTGGAGTGCTTGTCGGCGGTCGGGCGGGAGAGCGCGTCGAAGTTCATCCGCTCGCCGCTGGCGATCATCGCGGCGGTCCAGCGGGCGATCTCCGTGCGGTTCATGCCGTTGAGCAGGATGGCCATGGCCAGGGCGGACATCTGCTCGTCGGCGACCACGCCGCGGGTGTAGGCGTCGATGACCCAGTCGATCTGCTCCGGGCTCAGCTCGCCCTTGTCCCGCTTGGTGCGGATGACGGAGATGACGTCCATGGTGGTGCCTCTTTCTACGCGCATAGAGGGGAAAGGGGGGAGCGACCCTTCCCATCGTGCCGGAAGGGTCGCTCCGAAGTGCTACTTGGCGAGGTGGTCCGGGCCGAAGGCCTGCGGGAGCATCTCGTCGAGGGTCAGGAAGCCCTGCGGCGTCTCCAGGACGAGCTCGGGGCCGCCGAACTCGTACAGGAGCTGGCGGCAGCGGCCGCACGGGACCAGGCAGTCGCCCCGGCCGTCCACGCAGACGAAGTGGGTCAGCCGGCCGCCGCCGGTCGCCTGGAGCTGGGAGACGAGCCCGCACTCGGCGCAGAGGCCGAGCCCGAAGGAGGCGTTCTCCACGTTGCAGCCGGAGATCACCCGCCCGTCGTCCGTGAGGGCCGCCGCGCCGACCGGGTAGCCCGAGTACGGGGCGTACGCGTGGGACATCGCCTCGCGGGCGGTCTCCCGGAGCAGGTCCCAGTCGGGCGCCGTCGTCACTTGCCCTCGCCCTTGCGGTACGGCAGGCCGTCCGCCTTCGGCATCCGCAGGCGCTGCGCCGAGAGGGCGAGCACGAGCAGGGTGGTGATGTACGGGGCGGCATCGACGAACTGGCTCGGGACCTCGTCGGTCAGGAAGTACCAGAGGAAGAAGGCCGCGGAGAACGCCGCGGAGATGGCCGCGACCACGTACTTCTTCCTGTACAGCTGCCAGAGGGCGGCGATCACCAGGAGCAGCGCGACGAGCAGCAGCAGCGCGTGGACGTTCTCGGCGCCGCCGCGCAGCTTGAGGCTGTCGGTGAAGCCGAAGAGACCGGCGCCGAGCGCCATGCCGCCGGGCATCCAGTTGCCGAAGATCATCGCGGCGAGGCCGATGTAGCCGCGGCCGCCGGTCTGGCCCTCCTGGTAGATGCCGGTGGAGACGATCGCGAGGAACGCGCCGCCGAGGCCGGCGAGGCCGCCGGAGACGACGACGGCGATGTACTTGTACTTGTAGACGTTGACGCCCAGGGACTCGGCCGCGACCGGGTTCTCACCGCAGGAGCGCAGCCGCAGGCCGAAGGCCGTGCGCCAGAGGATCCACCAGGTGGCCGGGATGAGCAGGGCGGCCACGATCGTCAGCAGCGACAGGTGGGTGACCAGGCCGCCGAGGATGCCGGCGACGTCCGAGATCAGGAACCAGTGCTTCTGCTGGAGGTCCATCAGCCAGTCCGACAGTCCTGGGATGGTGATGTCGGTGATCGGGTCGATGCGCGGGGACTGCTTGGAGGAGCCGCCCTCGGCCTTGTCGAAGGTGAAGTTCGACAGGTACTGGGTGAAGCCGACCGCCAGGATGTTGATCGCCACACCGGAGACGATGTGGTTCACGTTGAACGTGACGGTGATGATCGCGTGCAGGAGGCCGCCGAGCGCGCCGCCGAGGATGCCGACGACGACGCCGGTCCACGGGCCCCACTGGTAGCCGGCCCAGGCGCCGAACCAGGTGCCGAGCACCATCATGCCTTCGAGGCCGATGTTGACGACGCCCGCGCGCTCGGCCCACAGGCCGCCGAGACCGGCCATGGCGATCGGCACGGCGAGCTGGAGCGCGCCGGAGATCTGGCCGACGGAGGTGAGGTCGTCGGCGCCGGAGACGACGCGGACGAGCGAGAAGAGGACGAGGCCGGCCGCGACGATCAGCAGGATCCAGGGCCAGGTCAGCTTGCGGCGTCCGGCCTTCTTGGGCGCGGCGCTCGGCTTGGCGACAGTGCCGGTGCTCATGCCGAGACCTCCTTGTCGGTCTTGATGGCGCCGCCGGCGGCGAGCTCCTCGCCGACCTTCTGCTGCTGGCGGCGGGTGCCGTAACGGCGGACGAGCTCGTAGGAGACGACCACGGCGATCACGATGATGCCCTGCATGATCTGGGTGATCTCCTTCGGGTAACCCGCGACGTCGAGGTTCGAGGACGCCTTGTCGAGGAACGCGAAGAGGAGGGCCGAGAAGAGGATGCCGACCGGGTGGTTGCGGCCGAGCAGGGCGACGGTGATGGCGGTGAAGCCGACGTTGACCGGGAAGGCCAGGCTGTACGTGTGCGACTCGCCGAGCAGGATCGGCATGCCGGCCAGACCGGCGAGGCCACCCGAGATCAGCATCGCGGTGAGGATCATCTTCTTGGCGTCGACGCCGCTGGCCTGGGCCGCGGACTCGCTCTCACCGGTGGCGCGCAGGTCGAAGCCGAAGCGGGTGCGGTTGAGGACGAACCAGTAGACGACGCCGAGCGCGAGCGCGACGAAGGTGAAGCCGTAGATCTGGCCGCCCTCGGCCATGTCGATGCCGGGGAACCAGCCGGACTCGGCGATCTGACCGGTGGTGAGGTCGTTGGAGCCGGCGGGCTGGACGCCGAAGTTCTTGGGCAGGATGAGCCAGGCCACCAGGGAGGTGGTGATGGCGTTGAGCATGATCGTGGAGACGACCTCGGAGACGCCCCGGGTGGTCTTCAGGATGCCCGCGATACCGGCCCAGATGGCGCCGGTCGCGATGGCGACGAGCACGATGAGCAGGATGTGCAGCGGACCGGGCAGGTCGACGGCTGCGCCGACCAGGGCCGAGACCATCGCGGCGAGGCGGTACTGGCCCTCGACGCCGATGTTGAAGAGGTTCATCCGGAAGCCGATGGCCACGGCCAGGGCCGCCAGGTAGTAGATCCCGGTCTGGTTGACGATCAGCACCTGGACGTCGGAGAACTCGGCGTTCTCGATCATCAGGCGGATCGGCTCGATCGGGTCGAGGCCCGTCGCGAGCAGCACCAGGACGGTGAGCACGAAGGACGTGACCAGGGCGAGCACGGGGCCGGCGGCCCCGATGATCAGCTTGTCCTTGTCGATCTTCATCATCGGGCGTCACCGTCTTCGGGCTGCTCTTCGGTGCCTTCGAGGCGGCCGGTGGCTGCGCCGGTCATGGCGGAGCCCAGCTGCTCGGGCGTGATGGTGGCGGGGTCGGCGTCGGCGACCAGCTTGCCGCGGTACATGACCCGGAGGGTGTCGGAGAGGCCGATCAGCTCGTCGAGGTCGGCGGAGATCAGCAGCACCGCGAGGCCCTCGCGGCGGGCGTCCCGGATCGCGTCCCAGATCTGCGCCTGCGCGCCGACGTCCACGCCGCGGGTGGGGTGGGCGGCGATCAGGAACTTGGGGTTGTGGCTCATCTCGCGGCCGACGATCAGCTTCTGCTGGTTGCCGCCGGAGAGGGAGGACGCGGTGACGTCGATGCCGGGCGTGCGGACGTCGTACTCGCGCACGATCCGCTCGGTGTCCTTGCGGGCGGCCTTCGGGTCGAGGATGCCGCGCTTGGAGTTGGGGGCCTCGGTGACGTGGCCGAGGATGCGGTTCTCCCAGAGGGGGGCCTCCAGGAGCAGGCCGTGGCGGTGGCGGTCCTCGGGGATGTAGCCGATGCCGCCCTCGCGGCGCTTGCGCACCGAGACCTTGGAGATGTCCACGCCGTCGAGGGTGATGACGCCCGCGTCGGGGCTGGCGATGCCCATCAGGGCCTCGATGAGCTCGGTCTGGCCGTTGCCCTCGACACCGGCGATGCCGAGGATCTCGCCCTTGTGGATGGTGAGCGAGATGTCGTCGAGGAGTTTGCGGCCGGCGGCGACCTCCTCGTGCACGGTGACGGTGACGGACGGGTCGGCCGGGGCGGCGGTGGTCAGCGGGGCGCCGGCGGCGCCGCTCTCCAGCAGCGTCAGGCCTTCGACCTTGAGCATGGCCACGTCGGTGACCGTCGACTCGCGGGTCTCCGGCGAGGGCAGCTCGCTGCCGACCATCAGCTCGGCGAGCTGCTTGGTGGTGGCGGTCTTCGGGTCGGCGGTGCCGACCGTGGTGCCCCGGCGGATGACGGTGATGTCGTCGGCGACCTTCAGGACCTCGCCCAGCTTGTGCGAGATGAAGATGACGGTCAGGCCCTCGGACTTGAGCTCGCGCAGGTTGTCGAAGAGCGCGTCGACCTCCTGCGGGACGAGGACGGCGGTCGGCTCGTCGAGGATGAGGATCTTCGCACCGCGGTAGAGGACCTTGAGGATCTCGACGCGCTGGCGGTCGGCGACGCCGAGGTCCTCGACGAGGGCGTCGGGGCGGACCCCGAGACCGTACGCGTCGGAGATCTCCTTGATCTTCTTCCGGGCCTTGGCGCCGATGCCGTGGAGCTTCTCGCCGCCGAGGACGACGTTCTCCAGGACGGTGAGGTTGTCGGCGAGCATGAAGTGCTGGTGCACCATGCCGATGCCGCGCGCGATGGCGTCACCGGGGCTGGAGAAGGTGACCTGCTCGCCGTCGACGGCGATGGTGCCCTCGTCCGGCTTCTGCATGCCGTAGAGGATCTTCATGAGGGTCGACTTGCCGGCGCCGTTCTCGCCGATGAGGGCGTGCACGGTGCCCTTGCGGACCGTGATGGCGATGTCCTTGTTGGCGACGACGCCGGGGAATCGCTTGGTGATGCCGTGCAGTTCTACGGCAGGGGGGCTGGACGCGTTGATGACGCACTCTCCTTGGCCGGAAGGAGTGGGAGCGGGGAGGGCAGGGCGGGGCGAAGTTATCGTGCCAGGGAGACATCTACACGCGTAGCGCTGCCGAAAAATGAAAACCCGTACGGGAATGGGCCCGGGGCCCGGGATCCGGTGGGGGTGCCACCGGACGCCGGGCCCGGGCTCAGGTCGTGACCTGCTGCTCCTTACGGAGCGGTCTTGACCGTGATCTTGCCGTCGATGATGTCCTTCTTCGCCTTCTCCACGGCGGCGGTGACGTCGGTCATCTTGACGTACGCCGGGTTGGAGTCGGCCAGGCCGACGCCGTCCGTGGCGAGGCCGTAGCGGATCTCACCGGTCTGCGGCTTGCCGTCCTTGACCGACTTGATCACGTTGAAGACGGAGTCGGAGACGTCCTTGGTGACCGAGGTCAGGATGTGGTCCTTGTAGGAGGCCAGACCCGCCTGGTTGTACTGGTCGGAGTCGACGCCGATGGCCCACTTGCCCGCGGTCGCGGCGGCCTCGATGGAGCCCGAACCGGCCAGACCGGCGGCGGCGTAGATCACGTCGGCGCCCTTGTCGAGCTGGCCCTGCGCGGCGGCCTTGCCGAGGTCGGGCTTCGAGAAGCCGTCGAAGTTCGGCGGCTGGGTCAGGTACTGGGTGAGCACCTTCGCCTTGGGGTTGGTGTCCTTGACGCCCTGGGTGAAGCCCGCCTCGAACTTCTTGATCAGCGGAACCTCGACACCGCCGATGAAGCCGACCGTGCCGGTCTTGGAGGCCTTGGCGGCGGCGACGCCGGCCAGGTAGGAGCCCTGCTCCTCGTTGAAGACCAGGTTGGCGATGTTCGGGGCGGTCACCGAGGTGTCGTCGATGAGGCCGAACGTGGTCTTCGGGAAGGCCTTGGAGACCTTCGCGATGGCCGGGGCGTAGGAGAAGCCGACGCCGATGACCGGGTTGTTGCCGGCGCGGGCCAGCGAGGTGAGGCGCGCGACCTTGTCGGCGTCGCTCTCGCCCTGCGACGGCTCGGCCTCGGCGCCCTTGACGCCGAGCTCGCTCTCGGCCTTCTTCAGGCCGGCGTAGGCGGCGTCGTTGAACGACTGGTCGCCACGGCCGCCGATGTCGTAGGCGATGGCGGCCTTGACGGCCTTCGAGTCGGTGGTCGAGCTGGAGGAGCCCGAGTCGTTCGACGACTTGCCACACGCGGTGACGGACAGCGCGAGCGCCGCGGAGGCGATGCCCACGGTCGTGATCCTGGTGATCCGGCGCAAGAGGAGGGTCCCTTCAAGACTGACCGAAAGCGCCTCTTCCGGCGCTGGTTTCGCGGCGATCGTAACGCGCGTAGATGTCAGTTAAAGACCCGTTCATGAGTCGTTATCGGATCGTCGCGAACCGGCCAGCCGAGGCGACCGGGGGCGTTCGGCCCGGTACCGCCGGTTATACAGCCCGGTGAACGCGTTGGGGAGACCCCGTGGGGCCGACACGCCGGGCGGTGGGCCGGACGGCCGAGAGTGCCGTCCGGCCGGATTTCAACGCCTCCGGCGTGGCGTTGATCACCAAGGGGGCGTGTCGATGATCACCGTCGGATCGCTCCTCCGCGCACCGGCCGGCGGGCTCCGACGAGGCCCGGGGGGGTGGCTCCGTCCGGGCGGTGTCCGCGTCCGTGTCGCCGGTCAGGCCTTCGGTGCGCCGTCGAGGAGGGCCGCGGCGGTGAAGAGCTCCACGCCGGCGTCGATGCACCGCTCGTCGACGTCGAAGTCGCCGGCGTGCAGGTCGCGGACGCGGCTGTCGCCGGGGGTGCGGACGCCGAGGCGGGCCATGGCGCCGGGGACGTGCTCCAGGTACCAGGAGAAGTCCTCGCCGCCGAGGCTCTGCTCGGTGTCCTCGATCGCGTGCGGTCCGCGGCGGGCGGCCATGGCGTCGTGGAGCAGTTCGGTGACGGCCGCGTCGTTGACCACCGGGGGGACGCCCCGCACGTAGGTGACGGTCGACTTGGCCCGGTGCAGGGTCGCGACCTCGTCGATGGCCGCGTGCACCAGGTCGGGCGCGTCGCGCCAGGTGGGCAGGTCGAGGCAGCGGACGGTGCCGGAGAGCTCGGCGTGCTGCGGGATGACGTTGGGCGCGTGGCCGGCCTCGATGCGGCCCCAGGTGACCGAGAGCCCGGAGCGGGCGTCGACACGGCGGGCCAGGACGGCGGGCACGTCGGTGGCGACCCGGGCGGCGGCGGTGACGAGGTCGGTGGTGAGGTGCGGGCGGGCGGTGTGGCCGCCGGGGCCGTCGAGGGTGACTTCGAGGCGGTCGCAGGCGGAGGTGATGGGGCCCACCCGGAGCCCGATCTTCCCGGCGTCGACCCGGGGGTCGCAGTGGACGGCGATGATCCGGCCGACGCCGTCCAGGACGCCCGCCTCCACGGCTTCGGCGGCGCCGCCGGGGAGGACCTCCTCGGCCGGCTGGAAGATCAGCCGCACGGCGTTGGGGAGGAGGCCCTGCCGGTCGAGCTCGGCGAGGACCAGACCGGCGCCGAGGACGGTGGTGGTGTGGACGTCGTGTCCGCAGGCGTGGGCGCGGTTGGCCACGGTGGAGCGGTAGGCGACGGTCTTGACGTCGGGGATGGGCAGCGCGTCGAGGTCGGCGCGGATCGCCAGCACGGGTCGGCCGCGGCGCTGGGTGCCGATGTCACAGACGAGCCCCGTGCCGGCCGGGAGGACCTTCGGCGCGAGACCGGCCGCCTCCAGGCGGGCCTTGAGCGCGGCGGTCGTACGGAACTCCTGGTTCCCGAGCTCGGGGTGCATGTGCAAGTCCCTGCGGAAGTCGATCAGTTCGGCGCGCAGGGCTTCGGACAGCGTTCCGGGCAGGGTGACGGAGCCTGGCTCACGGGACTTCAACTGGTTCACCCTTTGAAGGGTAGGCCCGCGAGGAGGTCAACTGCCCGTTGATCACGAAAAGTTCAGCCCGTTAGGGGAAAGAATCTCGGTTTGCCCGGCATGAAGGCCCTTCCATGTGGGTACGCTCAGCCGAATTCGAGCCGGTCGGTGGAGGACACCGCGCGGGGCGTCAGCCGGTCGACCTCGTGGGCGGCCGTGCCCGTCACGACGGACAGGAAGCCCTGGGCGCGCGGTGAGGCGCTCTCCCGCAGCCACTCGGGCGCGATCTCGCACACGGCGACCCTGACCCCCGTACCGGCGAGGGCCAGCGGCAGGGTGTGCACGACCGTGGACGGGAAGCTGACGACCGTGCGCCCGATGGGGCCGCGCCGGGCGATCAGCTCCAGGGGCAGGTCGGGGCGGACCACCTGCAGGCCCGTCTCGACCGCGATCCGGTGCAGCTTCTCGGCGCTCTCCCTGCGGTGCGCGAAGTAGCGGGTGGCGCCGTGGGCGCCCGCCAGCTCGCCCACTACCCGGGCGTAGTGGTCGGCGTCGACCACGCCCGTCTCGACCAGCGAGGTGCCCACCAGGTCGGCGCCGCGGGTGAGCAGGGGCGGGCCGAAGCGGGCCCGGGTCCAGGCGAACGAGTTCTCCGTGACCGTGAGGGCGTCCGGCGCCTCGACGGGCAGCGAGGTGAAGATCTCGACGCTGCGGCCCCGGGCCGGGGCGAGCCGGCGGCGCGCCAGCGAGGTCACCGGGGCGAGCACGAGCTCGCGCGGGCCCAGGTTTCCCTTGCGGTGCCAGCGCACCAGGCGCTCGCCGCGGCCGAGCTGGGCGGCGAACTCCATGGTGGCGGTGCCGTCGTCGACCACCGTGAGGTGGCGGGGGGCGAACAGGGACAGGAGCAGCTGGACGTACCGCGAGAACGGGTCGCCGATGATCACCCGCTCCGCCGAGCGCAGCGGCCCGGCGAGCTCCCGCAGGGTGCGCGCGAGCGACCCGCGGCCGCCGCGCGCCTCCTGCCACCGGACGGTGAGCCCCTCGTCGCGGGCCAGCTGCGCCATCCC
>NZ_JBHJQI010000164.1:0-19069 GCF_042262805.1 Streptomyces sp. NPDC056361 | reverse complement strand
GGCCGGGGCAGGGCGGGCGGGCGAAGCGGAAGCGGCCGGGGAACCCGGGGCGGGGGCCGGAAGCGGGCCGGGCGGCGGCACCGTCGCGGAGGCCGGGGCAGGGCGGGCGGGCGGAGCGGAAGCGGCCGGGGAACCCGGGGCGGGGGCCGGAAGCGGGCCGGGCGGCGGAGCCGTCGCGGGGGCCGGGGCAGGGCGGGCGGGCGAAGCGGAAGCGGCCGGGGAACCCGGGGCGGGGGCCGGAGGCGGGCCGGCCGAAGGAGCCGTCGCGGGGGCCGGAGGCGAGCCGGGCGGCGGCACCGTCGCGGAGGCCGGAGGCGGGCTGGTCGGCGGAGTCGTCGCGGGGGCCGTCGCGGGGGTCTGCGGCGGGGTGGGGGTGGGGAGGAGGGTGTCGGTGATGCGGGACGCGGTGGGGCGGTGTTCGGCGGTCATGCCCGTCCCCCTGATCGTGTCCTGCGCGTGTCGACAATGCCCGTCACTCTACGGGCTGTTCCCCGGGGGACGGGAACCCAGGGGCTACCCACCCGTAAACCTGTCTGGCAAGCTCGGGCCATGACTCCGCGTGCCGCCGACCGGGCCCGTTACGACCGGGCCACCGCTGATCTCGACGCGCCCGTGGCGATCGTCGACCTGGAGGCCTTCGACGCCAACGCGGCGGACCTGGTGCGCCGGGCCGGGGGCAAGCCGGTGCGGGTGGCGAGCAAGTCCGTGCGGTGCCGGGCGCTCCTGGAGCGGGTGCTGGCGCGGGAGGGCTTCGCGGGGATCATGTCGTTCACGCTCGGCGAGTCGCTGTGGCTGGCGCGGGCGGGGTTCGAGGACGTGCTGCTGGCGTACCCGTCGGCCGACCGGGCGGGGTTCGGGGAGCTGGCGCGGGACCCGAAGCTGGCGGCGGCCGTGACGGTGATGGTCGACGACGTGACGCAGCTCGATCTGATCGACGCCTCCCGCGCGGGCGGGACGGAGGAGGTCCGGGTCTGTCTGGAGCTCGACACGGCGCTGAGTCTGCTGGGCGGCCGGATACGGGTCGGCGCACGCCGCTCGCCGCTGCGCGAGCCCGCCGAGTTGGCCGAGCTGGCCCGCTCGGTGGTGCGGCGCCCGGGGTTCCGGCTGGTCGGGATCATGGCGTACGAGGGTCATGTGGCGGGTGTCGGTGACGCGGTCGCGGGTCGGCCGCTGCGGTCGCGGGCGATCCGGCTGATGCAGTCGGCCGCCCGTAAGGAGCTGGCGGACCGCAGGGCGGCCGTGGTGCGGGCGGTCCGGGCGGTGGCGCCGGACCTGGAGTTCGTGAACGGCGGTGGCACCGGGAGCGTGCAGCACACGGCGGCCGAGGACGCGGTGACGGAGATCGCCGCGGGTTCGGGGCTGTTCGTGCCGCGTCTCTTCGACAACTACACGTCGTTCAGCGGCCGTCCGGCCGCGCTCTTCGCGCAGCCGGTGGTCCGGCGTCCCGGTGTGGGTGTGGTGACGGTGCTCGGCGGCGGGTATCCGGCGTCGGGGGCCCCGGGGCCGGACCGGCTGCCCGTCCCGTATCTGCCGGAGGGGCTGCGGTACGACTCCCAGGAGGGTCCCGGCGAGGTGCAGACGCCGCTGCTCGGCTCCCCCGCCGACGACCTGCGGATCGGTGACAAGGTCTGGTTCCGGCACGCGAAGGCCGGGGAGCTGTGCGAGCGGTTCGACAGCCTGCGGCTGGTCGAGGGTGATCGCGTCACGGCGACCGTGCCCACGTACCGGGGCGAGGGGATGACCTTCCTCTAGGCAGCCCCTGGCACGAGGCCACCGGGGCACCGTCAGAACACGGTGTCCTGCTGGTCCGGGACGATGCTGCCGTCGGGGCGACGGACGGGCTGCGGGGTGCCGTCGCCCGCCGTGTAGCCGGTGGTGGCGCAGGGGTAGGGGGTGGCCTTCCGCTTCTTCGGCTCGATGAACATCGGGTTGACGATCCAGCGGCCGTCGCCATTCTCGTACGCCCGGCACATGAGTTCGTTCTTGTTGCGGTTGAGGACGAGGCGGAGGCCGGTGGCGTCGCGCAGGAAGGAGACGTCGGTGTCGGAGTCGCCGGCGGCGAACACCTGGCGGCGGGCGGCGGGCCGGACGCGTTCGGCGGCGGGGCCGCGGACGCCGAAGATCTCCTGGTTGATCCAGCAGCGCTTGCCGTCGATGTAGGTGATCATCGCGTCCTCGCCGTCCCGTACCGTGCCGCAGCCCTCCAGGTGGCTGGTGAGGCGGCCGTGTTCGGTGGTGTTGCGGATGCCGAGGGTGTGGGAGGGGTCGACGCCGACGCCCTTCGCCCAGACGTCGACGACGGGTTCGGGCGAGGCGGAGACGATCCGGACGTCGAAGCCGGCGCGCTGGAGGGCTCCGATCAGGTCGCGCTGCTGCTCGTAGTAGCGGACCCAGCCGGCGACCCGGGCGGTGCCGACCTGCTGGGTGGCGCCCTGCGGGGCGGCGAGGTTCTCGGCGCGGGCGGCGGCGGCGAAGGATTCGACCTGGCGGGTGGTCCAGCCGTGCAGGAGCTGGGCGAGCCAGGCGTACTGGGGCTCCATGCGGCGGCGGTCGTGGCCCGCGAAGGCGGCCTCGGCGCCGGTGGTGGCGCCCGTGCCGTAGACGGCGAGGAGTTCGTCGGCGCAGCGGGTGTCGGTGGACGTGGGGAGGGTGCGGACGCCGGTGGGACAGGCGTCGGCGAGGGCGGTGGCCGCCTCGGGGGTGAGGTACCGGCTGGTGGTGGACCAGTCGCCGCCGCGGGGCGGGCGGATGCGGTCGTTGCGGAGGAGCCAGTAGAAGGTGGCGTCGCCGACGTCGTTCTTGACGACGGTGTTGTCCCAGTCGAAGACCGCGACGGGCTTCCTCCCGCCCTTGTACCGGTCCTCGCAGTGGTCGGCGATCAGGGCGTCGATGCGGGCCTTGTTGTCGCCGTACCAGCCGTCGGAGGTCTTCAGCGTGGGGCATCCGGCGGGGCGGGCCTGGGCGGCGGAGGCGGGGCCGGTCGACGCGAGGACGAGGGCGGCGGCAGCGGCGGCAGCGGACGTGCGGAGCCGGTGGTTCATGATCACTCTCCTGTCTGCACGAGCGTCAGTACGCGTGTCTGTACGTGTGCCTGTGCACGTGTCTGTACGTGTGCCTGTGCACGTGTCTGTACGTGTGCCTGTACGTGTGCCTGTACGCGCGACAGCCGGGCGCCTTGCGACGCCCGGCTGTCGGGTGGGGGTTGTGCGTGGCGGCGGCGAGGGCCTAGAGGGGGGTCACGTACGCCCCGGAGATGCCGCCGTCGACGAGGAAGTCGCTGGCGTTGACGAAGGAGGAGTCGTCGCTGGCGAGGAAGGCGACGGCGGCGGCGATCTCCTCGGCCTCGGCGAAGCGGCCGACGGGGATGTGGACGAGGCGGCGCGCGGCCCGCTCGGGGTCCTTGGCGAACAGCTCCTGGAGGAGCGGCGTGTTGACCGGACCGGGGCAGAGGGCGTTGACGCGGATGCCCTCGCGGGCGAACTGGACGCCGAGTTCGCGGGACATGGCGAGCACGCCGCCCTTGGAGGCGGTGTACGAGATCTGGCTGGTGGCCGCGCCCATGATGGCGACGAAGGAGGCGGTGTTGATGATGGAGCCCTTGCCCTGGCGGCGCATGTAGGGCAGCGCGGCCTTGCAGCAGAGGTAGACGGAGGTGAGGTTGACGTCCTGGACGCGCTTCCAGGCCTCCAGGCCGGTCTCCAGGATGGAGTCGTCGTCGGGCGGGGAGATGCCGGCGTTGTTGAAGGCGATGTCGACGGAGCCGTACGTGTCGAAGGCGGTCTTGAACAGCGCCTCGACCTCCTCCGGGTCGGTGACGTCGACCTTGACGAAGGTCCCGCCGACCTCCTCGGCGGCGGCCTTGCCGGCCCGCTCGTCGATGTCGGCGCAGACGACGTTGGCACCCTCGGAGGCGAGGCGGCGGGCGGTGGCGAGGCCGATGCCGCTGCCGGCTCCGGTGATGACGGCGGTGCGGCCGACCAGGCGGCGGCAGATGATCTCTTCGGTGGTCATGCGGGTCAGGCCTCCGTGCTGATGAAGACGTTCTTGGTTTCGGTGAAGGCGGTCAGTGCGTCGGGGCCGAGTTCGCGGCCGAGGCCGGACTGCCGGTAGCCGCCGAACGGGGTCCAGTAGCGGACGCTGGAGTGGGAGTTGACCGAGAGGTTGCCGGCCCGGACGGCGCGGGAGACGCGCAGGGCGCGGCCGACGTCCCGGGTCCAGAGGGAGCCGGAGAGGCCGTACTCGGTGGCGTTGGCGAGGCGGATCGCGTCGGCCTCGTCCTCGAAGGGGAGGACGACGGCGACGGGTCCGAAGATCTCCTCGACGGCACAGGGGGCGTCCTCGGCGATGCCGGTGAGGACGGTCGGCGGGAACCAGAAGCCGGGGCCCTCGGGTGCCTTGCCCCGGATGGCGACCGCGTGCTCGGTGGCGTCCGCCGCGTAGGAGCGGACGCGGTCGAGCTGGGCGCGGGAGATGAGCGGGCCCATCTGGGTGCGTTCGTCGGCGGGGTCTCCGACGACGATCTCCTCGATCGCGGGGGTGAGCAGCTCCAGGAAGCGGTCGTACGCGCTCCGCTGGACGAGGATGCGGGTGCGGGCGCAGCAGTCCTGGCCGCTGTTGTCGAGGAAGGACATCGGGGCGGCGGCGGCGGCCGCTTCGACGTCGGCGTCGGCGAAGACGATGTTGGGGCTCTTGCCGCCGAGTTCGAGGGTGACGCGCTTCACCTGGTCGGCGCACTTGGCCATGATCGACTTGCCGACCCGGGTGGAGCCGGTGAAGACGATCTTGGCGATGCCGGGGTGTTCGACGAGGGCGTCGCCCGCGACGGGGCCGGTGCCGGGGAGGACCTGGAAGAGGCCTTCGGGCAGGCCGGCCTCCAGGGCGAGCTCGGCGAGGCGGAGCGCGGTGAGGGGGGTCGTCTCGGAGGGCTTGAGGAGGACGGCGTTGCCGGCGGCGAGGGCGGGCGCGGTGGCCCAGGCGGCGATCGGCATGGGGAAGTTCCAGGGGGCGATGACGCCGACGACCCCGAGCGGTTCGAGGATCGTGATGTCGAGGCCGCCGGCGACCGGGATCTGGCGGCCGTTGAGGCGTTCCACTCCCCCGGCGGCGTAGTCGAGGAGGTCGCGGACGTTGCCGGCCTCCCAGCGGGCGTTGCCGATGGTGTGCCCGGCCTCGGTGACCTCCAGGCGGGCGAGTTCCTCGACGTGCTCGTCGACGACGGCGGCGAAGCGGCGGAGCAGCCGGGCCCGGTCGGCGGGCGCCGCGGCGGCCCAGCCGCGCTGGGCGGCGGTGGCGCGCGCGACGGCGGCGTCGACGTCGGCCCGGGTGGCGGCGGGGACGGTGGCGACCGGCTCCTCGGTCGCCGGGTTCAGTACCTGGAGCAACTCGTTCCTCTCGGTGGCGTGCGTACGGCGGCGTCCGGGTCAGTGGCGTTCGAAGGAGCGGCGCAGTTCCCAGTCGGTGACGGCGGCGTCGTAGGCGTCGAGTTCGACGCGGGCCATGTTGCGGTAGTGGGCGACGACCTCGGCGCCGAAGGCGGCCTTGGCGATCTCGCTGGTCTCCCAGAGTTCGGCGGCCTCGCGCAGGGTGGTGGGGACGTGCGCGTATTCGCCGGTGTACGCGTTGCCGGTGCAGGGCGGGGGCAGTTCGAGGCGCTGCTCGATGCCGTGCAGGCCGGCGGCGATCAGTCCGGCGACGGCGAGGTACGGGTTGACGTCGCCGCCGGGGAGGCGGTTCTCGAAGCGGGTGGAGCGGCCGTGGCCGACGGTCCGGAGCGAGCAGGTGCGGTTGTCGTGGCCCCAGGCGACGGCGGTGGGCGCGAAGGAGCCGGGCTGGAACCGCTTGTAGGAGTTGACGTTGGGGGCGTAGAGGAGGGAGAAGTCGCGGAGGGCGGCGAGCTGTCCGGCGAGGAAGTGCCGCATGGTCTCGGACATGCCGTGCGGGTCGTCTCCGGCCATCACGTTCTCCCCGTCGGCGTTCTGGAGGGAGAGGTGGATGTGGCAGGAGTTGCCCTCGCGCTCGTTGTACTTCGCCATGAAGGTGAGGGAGTAGCCCTCCTGGGCGGCGATCTCCTTGGCGCCGGTCTTGTAGACGGCGTGCTGGTCGCAGGTGACGAGGGCCTCGTCGTACTTGAAGGCGATCTCGTGCTGGCCGGGGTTGCACTCGCCCTTGGCGGACTCGACGGTGAGTCCGGCGCCGGCCATCTCGTTGCGGATGCGGCGCAGGAGGGGTTCGATGCGTCCGGTGCCGAGGACGGAGTAGTCGATGTTGTACTGGTTGGCGGGGGTGAGGCCGCGGTAGTTCGCGTCCCAGGCCTGCTCGTAGCTGTCCCGGAAGACGATGAACTCGAGTTCCGTGCCGACGTGGGCGGTGAGGCCGAGTTCGGCGAGGCGCTCCAGCTGGCGGCGGAGGATCTGGCGGGGTGCGGCGACGACCGGGGTGCCGTCGCCCCAGGCGAGGTCGGCCGTCACCATCGCGGTGGCCTCGTTCCAGGGGAGGCGGCGGAGGGTGGTGAGGTCGGGGTGCATCGCGAAGTCGCCGTAGCCGCGGTCCCAGGAGGACATCTCGTAGCCGTCGACGGTGTTCATCTCGGTGTCGACTGCCAGAAGATAGTTGCAGCCCTCGGTGCCGTGGCCGAGGACCTCGTCCAGGAAGAACGGTGCGGCGAACCGCTTGCCCTGGAGCCGTCCCTGCATGTCGGGGAAGGCCAGGACGACGGTGTCGATCTCGCCGCTCGCGACGAGGGCGCGGAGCTCCTCGACGGTGAGCGGGGGTGTGCGGACTGCCACGGGATTGCTCCTCCTTCGGCCTGCCGGAAGCCATAAGGTATTACCGAAGACCATTGCTTGGGAAGTGTCGGAGAAGGAGAAACGAGAACGTGGCCAGTACGAGTGAATCGGCGGACCGGCTGACGCCCGTGCTGCGGCCGGTGCGGGCGGGCAACGGCTTCGAGGAGGCCCTGGAGCAGATCCTCCAGGTGGTGCGGCTCGGGCTCGTGCCCGGCGGCGAGCGGCTGCCCGCCGAGCGGGAGCTGGCCGACCGGATGGGGATCAGCCGGGTGACCCTGCGCGAGGTCCTCAAGGTCCTCCAGGAGCAGGGACTCGTGGAGAGCCGGCGCGGCCGGTACGGCGGAACGTTCGTGCTGCCCCGCGTCCAGACCGCCGACGAGGACGAGCTGCGCCGCCGGATCGCCTCGGTCGACATGGAGGACACCCTTCGCTTCCGCGAGGTCCTCGACGTGGGAGCCGCCGGGCTCTGCGCGGCGCACGGCCTCGACGCGGCCGGCGCCGAGCGGCTGCGCACCGCCGTGGCGGCGACCCGGGACGCCCCGCTGGCCGATTACCGCCGTCAGGACACCCTGCTCCACCTCACCCTCGCCGAGCTCTCCGGCTCGCCGACGCTGACCGCGCAGTACGCCGCCGTCCGGGCGACGGTGAACGACCTCCTGGACTGCATCCCGCTGCTCGTGCGCAACCTGGAGCACTCCCAGCACCAGCACACCGCGCTGGTGGAGGCGGTCCTCGACGGGGACGCGGACGCGGCGCGCGAGGTGATGCGGGAGCACTGCGCGGGCACGGCGGCGCTGCTGCGCGGGTTCCTCACCTGAGGGCGGCGCCCCCGGCCGCGTAACCCGAAAGTAACGCACGGGGGTTGCGCTCCCCCGCCGACCACCGCAAAGGTATGGCACCAATCCATTGGGCCCGTTGCGGGGAGCTGACGCTGCCATGACGCTGGAAGACACGACCGGGAGCACCCCCGGAGGCACGCCCGGGGGCACCGCCCCGCCGAAGGACGACTACCTGGAACGGCGGGCCTTGCGCCGCGGCAGCGCGGGCTGGCTGCTGCTCACCGGGCTGGGCGTCGCGTACGTGGTCTCCGGGGACTTCTCCGGCTGGAACATCGGCCTGTCGAAGGGCGGCTTCGGCGGACTGGCCGTCGCCACCGTCCTGATGGGCGCGATGTACGCCTGCCTGGTCTTCGCGCTCGCCGAACTCTCCGCCATCCTGCCCACCGCGGGCGGCGGCTACGGCTTCGCCCGCCGGGCGCTCGGCACCTGGGGCGGGTTCCTCACCGGCACCGCGATCCTCATCGAGTACGTCCTCGCACCCGCCGCCATCTCCATCTTCATCGGCGACTACGTCGAGTCCCTCGGGCTCTTCGGCCTGGAGTCCGGCTGGCCGGTCTACCTCGTCTGCTTCGCGCTCTTCATCGGGATCCACCTGTGGGGCGTGGGCGAGGCGCTGCGCTTCAGCCTGATCGTGACGGCCATCGCGGTCGCGGCGCTCGTCGTCTTCGCGCTCGGCGCGTTCACCGACTTCCACGTCGACGGCCTGAACGACATCCCGGTCGACGGCGAGGCCTTCGGGTCGAACTCCTGGCTGCCCTTCGGACTGCTCGGGATCTGGGCCGCGTTCCCCTTCGGCATGTGGTTCTTCCTCGGCGTGGAGGGCGTGCCGCTCGCCGCCGAGGAGGCCAAGGACCCGGTCAGGTCGATGCCGAGGGCGCTCGCGATCTCCATGGGCATCCTGGTCCTGCTCGCCGTCGTCACGTTCCTCGCCGCCACCGGGGCGCGCGGCTCGGCGGCCGTCCAGGAGGCCGGCAACCCGCTCGTCGTGGCGCTCCAGGGCGACGGGGAGCCGACCGCGCTCAGCCGGTTCGTGAACTACGCGGGCCTCGCGGGCCTGGTGGCCTCCTTCTTCTCCCTCATCTACGCCGGCTCGCGCCAGTTGTTCGCCCTCTCCCGGGCCGGCTACCTGCCCCGCTTCCTCTCCCTGACCAGCCGCCGCAAGTCGCCCTACCTGGGCCTCCTCATCCCGGGCGCGATCGGCTTCGCGCTCGCCGCGGGGACCGGGAACGGGGCGCGGATGCTGAACATCGCGGTGTTCGGCGCCACCATCTCGTACGCGCTGATGGCGCTCTCCCACATCGTGCTGCGGCGCCGCGAGCCGGGGCTGCACCGGCCGTACCGCACGCCCGGCGGAATCGTCACCTCGTCCGTGGCGTTCGTCCTGGCCCTGTCGGCGCTGGTCGCGACCTTCCTGGTGGACCGGACGGCGGCGCTCATGGCGCTCGGGGTGTACGTCGTCGCCCTCGCCTACTTCGCGTTCTACAGTCGGCACCATCTGGTGGCCGGCGCGCCCGAGGAGGAGTTCGCGGCGCTCGCCGCGGCGGAGGCCGAGCTCGAACGCGACTGACCCGCCGCCGCCCCGCCCCTCTGCCCGCACCCCTGGAGGAAGCACGTGTCCAAGCCGCTCATCGGCGTGACCACCTATCTGGACCAGGCCCGCTGGGGGGTGTGGGACATGGAGGCCGCGCTGCTTCCCGCCCGCTACCCGTGGCTGGTCCGGGAGAGCGGGGGGCTCGCCGTGATGCTGCCGCCGGACGGACCCGAGGCCGCCGCGGCGGTCGTGGCCCGGCTCGACGGGCTGGTCGTCGCGGGCGGGGCGGACGTCGAGCCCGTACGGTACGGGGCCGAGCCCGACCCCCGTACCGGCCCGCCCGCCCGCGCCCGGGACGCCTGGGAACTGGCCCTGATCGACGCGGCTCTGGCGTCCGGCACCCCGCTCCTCGGCATCTGCCGCGGGATGCAGCTGCTGAACGTCGCGCTCGGCGGGACGCTCGTCCAGCACCTCGACGGACACGTCGAGGCGGTCGGCGTGATCGGCCGCCACCCGGTCAAGCCCGTACCGGGCACCCTCTACGCCTCCCTCGTGCCCGAGCTCACCGAGGTCCCGACCTACCACCACCAGGCCGTCGACCGGCTCGCCACGGGGCTCACCGTCTCCGCCCACGCGGAGGACGGCACGGTCGAGGCGGTCGAGCTGGCCGCCCCGTCCTGGACCCTCGGCGTGCAGTGGCACCCCGAGATGGGCGAGGACCTCCGGGTGATGCGGGGCCTCGTCGCAGCGGCCGCCGCCCGCCGGGGCTGAAACTCGGCGCGCGGGCGCGGTGAACACGCCCGCCGGGGCTGAACTCGGCGCTCGGGCGCCGAGGGTGACCTCCGTGCGGGGGCACGTGAGCGCGCCCGCCGAGGGTGACCTCAGTGCGCGGGCGCCTTGGGCGCGCCCGCCGAGGCCGCGTTCGGGCGCGTGGGCGCCGTGAGCGGGGTCCAGGTCGACGGGTCGGCCGTGCAGGGGCCGCCGTCGTGGACCAGGAGGCGCCGCTCGGCCGGGTCGACCGCGAGCGTGGCGAGCGTGGCCCAGCGGCTGCCGAGCGCGCCTTCGGCGGGGGCGTGGCAGCAGACCTCGGCGCCGTCCTCGCGGTGGGCGGAGAGCAGCCGCACCAGCGCGTCGGGGCCGAGCGGGCCGGTGTGGGCCCGGACGCGCCGGCCGAGCAGCCGGTGCCGGTCGTACGTCTCCGGTTCCCGGCGGCCGCGCAGCTCGCCGGCGGCGAGCGACGGGTCGAGGAAGTGGTTCGTGCGGGTCAGCCAGCCCCGGTCGTCGGGGACGACCACCGCCGAACCGGCGAGGGCGAGCTCCACGGACGCGGCCCGCTCCGCGGTGACCACGGTGATGACCGTGGAGGCCGAGACCGGGGCGCCCGTGAGCATCCCGACCGCCTCCGCGAACGACCCCGCGGTGCCGAGCACCTGACGGGCGACGAGGTGGACGGGGACTCCGGTGGCCGCGTCGTCGGTGTGGCCGAGGATGTTGAAGAGGACGCCCACACCGGCCTCGTTGACACCGATCTTGGCGAGGATGCCGTGCTCGGTGATGCCCGCGAACCCATGGACGTCACCGGTCACCGTCTGGAGGTGCCAGGCGCCGGCCAGTTCCTCGTGCCAGTCCCAGCACTGCCCGCCGGTGCTCCGGGGGCCGGTCAGGACGAGGGTGGAGCACTCGCCCGCGCGGGGCGCGCCGGCCTCGGCGAGGATCTCGGTGCGCGCGTTGAGCGCGGCGATCGTCCAGAACGGGAGTCCGGCTCCCTCCGCGACGCCCTCCATCTCCTCGACGAGCTCCGGCGCCCAGGCCCGGGTGGCGTCGGCGGTGCGCAGGGCGAGTGCGCGCACGTCCGGGGCGCGACCGCTTCCGGCGCTTCCGGCGCTTCCGGCCGCGACGGTGGTGAAGAGCTCGTCGTAGACGCGCCACGCGCGCGCGATGGCGTCGCCGGCCCGGCGGCCGCGGTCCTCGCCGCGGCGCCTCGGGGTGTCCCCGGTGATCCGGAGGAGCGTACGGCCGCTCACGCCTGTGCCCGGGCGGCGAGGGCGGTGCGGTCGTTCCGCATGAGGAGCGCGTAGACGAGCGCGGCGACGACCATGCCGACCGGGAGGGAGAGGTCGACGCCGTCGAGGGCGCCGGCGACCGGGCCGGTGTAGAGGGTGTTGACGCAGAGGGAGGCTGCGGTGACGCCCAGGGCGACGGCGAGGGCGCCGGCGCGGTTGACGCCCGCCGTGTACCAGAAGGGGCTGCCGGGGGTCTCGTCCGAGAGCGCGATCCCGTCGTAGCGGCCGCGGCGGAGCGCGATGTCGGTGGCGTAGACGGCCATCAGGGGGCCGATCAGGACCACGATCACCTGGAGGGCGTTGCTCACGGTGTCGAGGAAGTTGGAGACGAGCAGGCCGTAGAGGGTCAGGGCGACGGCGACGGCGCCGTCGAAGAGGACGCTGACGGTCCGGCGGATGCGGAGGCCGACGGCCTGGAGGGCGAGGCCCGCGCTGTAGGCGGTCAGGGCGTTGATGGAGATCGTGCCGAGGACCAGGGCGAGCAGGAAGACCGGGGTGAACCAGCCGGGGAGGATCGTCTGGAGCGCGGTCTGGGGGTCGGTCATGTCGACGGCGGTGGCGGCGAACGCGCCGAGCGAGCAGACGATCACGCTGGGCAGGAAGGCGCCGAGGGCGGTCCAGCCGATGATCGCCGTCTTCGAGGACGTCCGGGGCAGGTAGCGGGAGAAGTCGGCGCTCGTCGTGTACGAGAGCGGGCCCGAGGCGATCAACGTGGTGCCCGCGAGGAGGAGGCCCCAGAGTTCGACGCCCGAGAGCTTCGCGGCGGGGGCGTACGAGAAGTCGGCGTGCCGGAGGACCGCGAACGCGACCACGGTGAAGACGCCGACCAGGACCAGGGTGATCGGCAGGTACAGCTTGATGATCAGGGCGTGCCCGTAGACGCTGATGGCCAGGGTGAGCGCGGCGATGACCACGATGACGGCCACCTTGACGGGGGTGTTCGCCGTGATGCCGGTCTTCTCGACGAGGGCGAAGGCGGCGGTGGCCGCGGCGGCGAGGTTGAGGGCGAAGTAGCAGACGGAGACGAGCCAGCCGCCGATCGCGTTGTTCACGCGGTTGCCCATGACGCCGTACATGGCGCGGGTGATCACCTCACTGGGCGCGCCCGCCGCCGGCCCGGAGGTGGCGAGCAGGCCGGTGAGCAGCCAGAAGAGGTTGCCGACGACGATCACGGCGACGGCCTGCACCAGCGTGAGGCCCATCAGGACGAGGGCGCCGCCGATGACGAGGCTGAGGTAGTTGACGTTGGCCGCGGCCCACACGGAGAAGAGCTCGCGGGGGTGTCCGTGG
Organism: Streptomyces sp. NPDC056361; assembly: GCF_042262805.1. Lineage (NCBI taxonomy): Bacteria > Bacillati > Actinomycetota > Actinomycetes > Kitasatosporales > Streptomycetaceae > Streptomyces > Streptomyces sp. NPDC056361. Next base: position 6,561 of record NZ_JBHJQI010000164.1, on the reverse strand, counting down.
CGTTCGCCGTCGGGGATGTGGTCGATGCCGTGGGCCTCGATGCGGCCGGGCCGGTCGGCGGCCGGCGGGGTGACCCGGGCGTCCTGCGCGCCTGGGAGCGGGTCGGGAATCGTGGAAGCCATGCGGCCCTCCGGAAGCGTGTGGTGCCCACCTGGTTGCTTATTGGTCGCACACTCAATAGCATCCCGGTTATGTCGTCAAGCGTCCAGCGCAAGCGAATCCGGAAAACCCCCGAAGCCCGTCGGGCCGAGATCGTGGAGACCGCGGCCCGCGTCGCCCTGACCGAGGGGCTCGAGTGCGTCACCCTCCGGCGGATCGCCGACGAGCTCGCCGTACGGCCCGGTCTGATCAGCCACTACTTCCCCTCGGCGGAGGACCTCGTGGCCGAGGCCTTCAGCGTCGCCTCCACCGGCGAGCTCGACGCCCTGCTGCCCGCCGAGCGGCCGCACGGCACCCCCACCCAGTACCTCGCCCGCTACTTCGCGCTCTCCGCCGGCGACACGTACGACGACATCAGCCGTCTCTGGATCAACGCCCGTCACCTCAGCCGCTACCGCCCCCTCCTCCGCGACCGCGTCGCCGAGCAGGAACTCGCCTCCGACGACCGGCTGCAGGGAGTCATCCAGGACGGCGTCGAACGCGGCGAGTTCCGCACCGACGACCCGCGCGCCGCCGCCATCCAGATCCTCGTGGTCCTCGACGGCCTCGGCGCCCATGCCAACACCGACTACACCGACCTCCCCGAGGCCGTGACCCGCATGGCCGTGACCACGGCGGAACGCGTCCTGGGACTGCCGTACGGAGCCCTGACCGAAGCACCCGCCCTCGTCGAGCCCGCCACTCCCCCGACCCCCTCGGACCCGGCCCCGTCCCCGTGAGAGCCGGCGCCGGACGGGCCTCGTAGCACTCGCCCGTCCCGCTCACCCGCCGCCCCTTCCGCCCCGCCGGCCTGCCGCCTCGCGCGTCACCACACCCGCCCCCGCCCCCTTCCCGCCCCCTCTCCCCTTCCCGGGCCCTCCCCCTTCCCGGACCCTCCCCCTTCCCGCACCCCCTGGAGCCCCCGTGCGCACCCGACTCGTCCTGCTCTCCGCCCGTCTGCTCGACCCCGGCACGGGGGCGTTCCTGCCTGATACCGCCCTCGCCGTCTCCGACGACGGAAAGATCGCGGCGCTGGGTGACGACCGCGAGATCCGGGCGCTCGCCGGTCCCGGCACGACGGTCGTCGACCTCAAGGGGGCCGTGGTCACCCCGGGGTTCGTCGACGGCCACGTACACCCGGTCACGGGCGCCGAACTGACCCACGGACTCGACCTGTCGTACTGCGCCGACCTCGACGACGTACGGGCGGCCCTCGCGCGGGAGACCCGATCCCTCGGGCGCGGGGAGTGGCTGTTCGGCTGGGGCCTCGACCCGAACGTGTTCGGCGACCGGCCCGTGGGCATCGCCCCGTTCGACGCCGTCCTGGACGGCATCCCGGCCTTCCTGCTGCTCTTCGACGCCCACTCGGCGCTGGCCAGCCGCCGCGCCCTCGAACTCGCCGGGGTCGACGGCCCGCGCACCTTCGACCAGGCGTCCGCCGAGGTCGTCTGCGACGCCGCGGGACGCCCGACGGGCCTGCTCCAGGAGGACGCCGCCTGCGAACTGGTCGAACGGGTCGCCCCTCGCCCGACGCGCGAGGAGAGCCGCGAGCGGCTCGCGACGGCGCTGCGGGCCATGGCGGCGGCCGGACTGACCGGCGGCCACGCCATGGACGCCAACGGCGAGAGCCTCGCCCTGTACGGGGAGCTCGACGCGGCCGGCGACCTGCCGCTGCGCCTGCGGGTCGCGCCCTGGTGCCAGCCCGGCACCGACGCCGACGGCGTACGCGACCTGATCGAGCAGCAGGGCACCGGCGGGGCACTGTGGCGCGTCGCGGGCGTGAAGCTCTTCATGGACGGGACCATCGACAACGGCACGGCGTGGCTGGAGCGCCCCGACTGCCACGGCGAGTCCACGCACGCGTTCTGGCCGGACCCCGCCGCGTACGCCCGCATCATCGGCACCCTGCACCGGGCGGGCGTGGCCACCGCGACGCACGCCATCGGCGACGCGGCCGTCCGGCACGTCCTCGACTCCGTCGAGAAGGCGCGGGCCGGCGGCGGCCCGGACGGGGTGCGGCACCGGGTCGAGCACATCGAGACGGTTCCGGACGACACGCTGCGCCGCTTCGCCGAGCTCGGGGTCCTCGCGTCCATGCAGCCCACCCACTGCTGCGACTTCACCCGCGCCGACCACACCGACAACTGGTCGCGCCGCCTCGGCGAGGAGCGCGCCTCGCGCGCCTGGCGCTGCCGCGACCTCACCGACTCCGGCGCCACCGTCGTCCTCGGCTCCGACTGGCCGATCGCCCCCTTCCCCCCGCTCGGCGTGATGGCCGGCGCCCGCCACCGCCGCCCCAGCCGCGACCTCGCCCAGGCCCCGCACGGCCCCGAGCAGGCCCTCACCCCCCTGGAGGCGCTGCGCGGCATGACCACCGCGGCCGCGTACGCCGCCGGCGAGGAGCACGAGGCGGGCCGCCTCGCCCTCGGCTACCGCGCCGACCTCACCGTCCTCGCCGCCGACCCCCTCACCACCTCCGCCACCGACCTCCCCGACCTGTCCGTCCGCCTCACCGTCCTCGACGGCCGGGTGACGTTCCGCGCCACCGACCTCTGACACCGCGGGTCCGCACGGGTTGCGGGCAGGCGTCGGCAGGTCCGCACCGTCTGCCGGCAGGCCTCACCAGATCCGCACCGTCTACGGGCCGGTGGGCACAAACGCCCACCGGCCCGCAGCCGGGCACGGTCCTCAGGGGCACCGTCGGGCTCGGGCCCGGGAGCCTCGCCCACCACGTGGGTGGCGGCGGGAGCGTCAGCTCCTCGTCAGCGACAGCAGGTCCCGCGCCGGGCCCGTAGGCCGATGCCCCGCGGGCCACACGGCCCGAAGGTCGCGGCGGAGCTGCACCCCGTCCACCGGGACGGCGACGAGACGGCGCGACGCCAACTCCTCGGTGATCGCGAGCTCACTGAGCACCGCGGGCCCGGCGGCGCTGACGGCAGCGGCCTTCACCGCGGTCGTGGACGCGAGTTCGAGCAGCGGCTGCGCCAGCCCGCCGTGGCCGGAGAGCGCCGCGTCGAGGACCTGCCGGGTGCCGGAGCCGCGTTCGCGCAGCACGAGCGGGGTCGCGGCGAGTTCCGCCGGGTCGAGCGGGCCGCGGCGGCGGGCCCAGGGATGGGAGGGGGCGACGACGACGAGGAGCCGGTCGTGGGCGACGACGACGCCGTCGAGGCCGTCCGGTACGGCGAGCCCCTCCACGAAGCCGACGTCGGCGTCGCCGGCGAAGAGGCGTTCGGCGACGGCGGCCGAGTTGCCGGCCTGGAGGGACACGGCGGTGTCGGGGCGCTGGGCGCGGAGCGCGATCAGCCAGCCCGGCAGCAGGTACTCGGCGATCGTCATGGACGCGGCCACCCGGAGCCGCGAGTCGCGGCGTCCGCGGAGCGCCTGCGCGCCCGCGTCGAAGGCCTCCGCCGCCTCGACGATGCGCCGGGCCCAGTCGGTGACGAGCGCGCCCGCGTCGGTGAGCCGTGAGCCGCGGGGCGAGCGGTCGACCAGGGCCACGCCGAGCTGCCGTTCCATGGAGCGGATGCGGCTGCTGGCGGCGGGCTGGGTGATCCCGACCTCGCGGGCGGCCGCGCCGAGGCTGCCGTGCCGGGCGACGGCGAGGAGCAGTTCGAGCGCGCCGAGGTCCGGGACCCGATGGGAGAGATGGGCCCGCGGCTCCCCGCCGTGCTCCCCCTGAGGCCCCCGCGCAGCCTGCGCCCCCGACTCCCCCCGGGTCCGCCGCACGCCTTCGGCCCCCCGCGCGCCCTGCGCCCCGTGCGCCCCCTGCTCCCCGTCGGCCGACCACGGTCCGCGCGTCTCCCTGCTCATAAGGCCAGCTTATGACGTCATAGCCGCATGATCCCTGGTGGGGGCGGGGGAAGAGGGCGACGGTGGAGCCATGGCAAGCCTCGCAACACCCCGCTCGGCCCCTCGTCCGGCCTCCCGCGCCACCACCCCCGGCGCCCGCACGGTTCTTCCGGTCCGTTCCGTCCGTCATCTCGGGCCCAACTGGTACGCCTCGGTGATGGGGACGGCGATCGTGGCGTCGGCGGGCGCGGCGCTCCCGGTGGACGTCCCGGGTCTTCGTACGGCCTGCGCGGCGGTGTGGGCGCTGTCGCTCGTGATGCTGCTGGTGCTGCTGGGTGCCCGGGCGGTCCACTGGGCACGGCACCGGGACCAGGCCCGGGCGCACCTGCTCGACCCGGCCGTGGCGCCGTTCTACGGATGCCTGTCGATGGCACTGCTCGCGGTGGGCGGCGGGGCGGTGATCGTGGGCCGGGACTGGATCGGGCTGCCGGCGGCCCTCGGCCTGGACGCGGTGCTGTTCACGGCCGGCACGCTGGTCGGTCTCGCGGCGGCGGTGGTGGTCCCGTATCTGATGGTGGTGCACCACCGGATCGAGGGCGCGTCCCCGGTGTGGCTGCTCCCGGTCGTCGCGCCGATGGTCTCGGCCGCCCTCGGGCCGCTGCTCGTACCCCATCTGCCCGCCGGGCAGGCCCAGCAGACGCTGCTGATCGCCTGCTACGCGATGTTCGGCATCAGTCTGCTGGCGACCCTGGTGATGCTGCCGCTGGTCTTCGGCCGACTGGTCACGGGAGGTCCGCTGCCCCTGGCGCTGACCCCGACCCTGTTCCTCGTCCTCGGCCCGCTGGGGCAGTCGACGACCGCGGCGAACAAGTTCGCCGACGCGGCCCCGGGCGTGCTGCCCGAGCCGTACGCGCACGGCTTCGCCGCCTTCGCCGTCCTCTACGGGGTGCCCGTGATGGGCTTCGCGCTGCTGTGGCTGGCGCTGGCCGCGGCGATGGTGCTGCGGGCCCGGCGGCGGGGCATGGGTTTCGCGATGACCTTCTGGGCCTTCACCTTCCCGGTCGGCACCTGTGTGACCGGCGCGGAGGGGCTGGCCCAGCACACCGGACTGGCCGCCTTCCGGTGGCTGGCGATCGGGCTGTACGTGTTCCTCGTCGCGGCCTGGCTGGTGGCCGGGTTCCACACCGCGCGCGGGCTGGTCAGCGGTGCGCTGCTCGCAGGGCCCGGGCGAGCTCCCGCGGAGCCTCGGCCAGTGACGGCCCGTACCAGGTGAGCAGGCGTCCGTCGACGAGCGCCGCGGCGGTCCCGGGGAAGGCCTCGGGGCCGTCGTCGCGCGTGAAGCGGTAGGGCTCGTCGGGCAGGACGACGAGGTCGGGCGCGGCGGCCCTGAGGTCGTCGAGCGGGAGCCGCGGATAGCGCTCGGGGTGGTCGCCGTACAGGTTGCGGACGCCGAGCCGGGCGAGCAGGTCGCCGGCGAAGGTGTCGCGGCCGAGGACCATCCAGGGGCGGCGCCAGATGGGCACGACGGCGGTGAGCGGGCCGCCGTCCGCCGCGGGCCGCACCGGTGTCACGGCCTCCCAGGCGGCCTCGGCGTCGTCGAGCCAGCGGGGCCGGCGGGGCGCGCCGCAGGCGGCGAGGACCCGTTCCAGTTCGCGCAGGCCCTCGTCGAGGGTGCGGATCGCGGTGACGAGGACGTCGATGCCGGCGGCGCGCAGCGCGGCGAGGTCGGGGGCCCGGTTCTCCTCCTCGTTGGCGAGGACGAGGTCGGGCCGGAGCGCGGTGATCGCGGCGACGTCGGGGTTCTTGGTGCCGCCGATCCGTGCGACGGCGAGACCGGCGGGGTGGCTGCACCAGTCCGTCGCGCCGACGAGGGCGCCGGGGAGGGTGACGGCGACCGCCTCCGTCAGGGACGGCACGAGGGAGACGACCCGCGGGAGGGACCGCGTACCGTCGCTCACTCCTCTTCGGCCTCGACGTGTTCGGCGACGGCGACGACGAGCAGCCGGGTGCCGGGCTCGGTGGCCCGCCAGCGGTGCCGTACCCCGCCGGAGAGGTAGAGGGTGTCGCCGCGGCCGAGCCGGTACGCGCGGCCTTCGGCCTCGACCTCGGCGGCGCCGTCGGCCACGTACAGCAGCTCGTCGTTGCGGTGCTGGAACTCGCGCCCCGCGTCCTGTTCCCCGGTGAACTCCAGGGCGTGCAGCTGGTGGCGGCCCCGGACGAGCTGCCGGATGCCGGCGGGCAGGGCGGGGTCCGGGGGGCGCTCCCCGGAGCGCACGAGGTCGACGGTGCGGGAGGCCTCGGCGGCGGCGAGGAGTTCGCCGGCCGTCGTCTCCAGGGCTTCGGCGACGAGTTCGAGGGAGCGGCGGCTGGGCCGGGCTCGGTCGTTCTCGACCTGGCTGAGGAAGGGCACGGAGAGGCCGCTGCGGGAGGCGACGACGGCCAGGGTGAGCTGGAGCGCTCTGCGGCGCCTCTTGACGGCCGCGCCCACACGGGGTGATTCCTTCTCGTCCATGTCGACTCCCTCCCTCGTACCTGTCGCGGTCCCTCGGACCGGTGTACCGGTCGGTTACCTGAACCTTACGCAGCTTTGGGGCGGGGTTTCTCGTCGTGTGGAAAAGGGGCGGTCGCCGAGCA
>NZ_JBHJQI010000163.1:0-19206 GCF_042262805.1 Streptomyces sp. NPDC056361 | reverse complement strand
CCCCGCGCGAGCGGGGAGCAGTCTTCCTGAGCTGCAGTTTTATCCCATGCCCAAGCCCAGTCGAACTACTTTCACCGAAACCGACAAAACACCCGGCGGAGCCACCCACCTCTCTCTCATCGGCTCCCGACCTGCCCCTCCCGTGCCCGTGGGGGCATGCGTCGATACCAATGGGTGCAGGGAGCAGCAGAGCGTCAACCGGCCGAACCGCGCCGGGGTGGAACCATCCTCAGGGGCGGGGCAGCGCCTGGCGGACTGTCTCCGGGACCAGTGAGCGTTTTCAGCGTTGCCTCTCCAGGGTGAGGACGGCTGCGGCGATTGATGTCATGCGGTTGGGGCTTACACGGGACCGACGGAAGATGCGCCAGGACTTCAGCCGCGCCATCCCGCGTTCGACGGGTGCCCGGGCCTGGGCCAGTGCTCGGTTGACCGCGCGCTGGGTCAGGGAGAGTTCGCAGCCGGGAGGCCGTTTGCGCCCGGTGGTCACCCACGGTCCGGCTCCCTGATAGGCGCGGTCGGCAAGGACGGGGACGCCCTGGCGTTCGCAGATTCGGATGATCCGGTGCGCGCGGGCCGCGGTGAGGTCGTGGGCACGGCCGGGCAGCGCGGGCGAGATCCACAGCATGTGGCCCGTCGGGTCGGTCACGACCTGCACGTTCACGCCGTGCCGGCGGTGCTTGTGGGAGTAGTCGGCCCGTCCGTCTCCGGTCCGGTCGCACTCCGCGAGGGTGCCGTCGAGCAGCACGTAGTCCGGATCACTCTCGCGCAGGACCTTGAGCAGGCCAGGAGCCCGGTCGGCGAGGAGAGCGATCACGGCGGATACGTAGGCGTGGGCGGTGCCGACGGAGATCCCGAAACCAGCGGCTATCTGGGCGAGGCAGTCGTGCTTGCGCAGGTACACCAAGGCGACCAGCGCACGCTGGTGCGGCGGCAGCTTGCAGCGCCGGTCACCCTCACGGGTGACGATGAGCATGGTGACCCACTCGACCAAAGCATGCGGAAGGTCGAGTGCGGCAGGATAGGGAACCAACGAGGCTCCTGTGCCGATGGGTTGAGACTTCGAACACCTCCCCCAACGGCACGCGAGCCTCGTGCGTTACATGCCCTGCCACCGTCACCCGATCAGTGGCCAGGCCGAAAGAGCTCACTGCTGAAGCGCCTGGTCACGGTGGTCACGGCGCTGGGGCTGGGTGCGGGTGCGCCGCCCGCTCGGGCGACCGTACCGTGCCGCTCGGAGCGGATCACCAGACCGGGTGGGGGCGCGGGTCGCGCGGGTCAGCTCGCCGTGGTCCCGTAACTGTCGTACAAGCCCAGGAAGGCACCGATGGCCAGGCCGACGACGAGGAGGTCGACGGCGAGGCCAAAGAGGAAAATGCCCGCGCAGACGACGGTCGAGACGGACCTGTGCAGCAACGACTGGCAGGCGACCACGTTGCCGGGGTTCTGCGGGTGGTAGGCGACCTGGATGATCTCGGCGCGCTTCTGGGCGTACACGGCACGGCTCTGGCCGTGCATGTCCGTGTACACGTAGTTCCCCGTCTTGCCGAACAGGTCGGTCATGTTCTCGTGCCGTGCCGCCTCGACGATGATGCCCTTCCGGGGCAGGTACCACTCGTCGCGGGCGATCTTCAGCCCCGTGATGCCGAACGTGGTGGCGGTCGCGCCCAAGGGGAGGGTGACCAGTATCGGGAGCGCGATGATCGCCGGCGCCGCGATCCAGACGGCCACGGTGAGCACGACGGTCAGGAGGGCGACGGCCCCAACCCAGCGCCTGAGGACGCGCGTCCCCCTGTCCTGCTGGGACTCGATGGCCTGCTGGGACTCGTTCAAGGCACGGACGGTGACGAGGGCCGAACCGTCGGCGGTCTCCCCGCCCTCGTCGGCGCGCTCGGGCAGGGTCGCGTTGACCGCGTCGGCGAAAAACGCGGCCGCCGCCTCGCTCACGCCGTCGACGCGGTGAACGGCCGGGGTCGTCCCGGCCGGGGCGGTGAGCTCCACAGCGACCGCGCTCCCCTCGGCGCGGATCCGCCGAACGGCCTGGAGCGGGATCCGCGTCTCCACATCCGTCCGGCTCAGTACCAGGTCGTCGCCTTCGGATTGGAGGACGGCTCCGCCGGAACCACGCAGGACGGGTATGGGTGAGGTGAGGGACATGGGCGTGATCGTAGGCGCTGGACGTTCTTGTCTCTACCTGATCATTTCAGGTTCGCAGGCGTCGCAAGCGAATGACGCTGCAGGCGAGTTGGAGCAGTGCGAGGTGGAGGTCGACTCGCAGCTGCGCGGTCAACCGAGCCCTGACCCAGGCCCGGGCACCCGTCGAACGCGGGATGGCGCGGCTGAAGCCCTGGCGCATCTCCCGTCGGTCCCGTGTAAGCCCCAACCGCATGACGTCAATCGCCGCAGCCGTCCTCACCCTGGAGAGGCAACGCTGAAAACGCTCACTGCCTAGTGTGACGCAGAACACATCATGGCTGGCGAGATTTGTTGTCGCTCGAGGTCGCAGCCGCGCCAGGGAGGTGAAAAGTTCCACTGACGCGGAAGGAAGCACTGGTGCCGAAGCCCTCGAAAGCCCGCCGGGCGAAGTCCCCTAAAGTTCGTCAGCCGCTGCCGGGACCCGTTCCGGCGACCGCCCGCTGGGCGTTCCCCTATCGCCTGCTGGGTATGAAGAAGCCGAAGTTCTCCGGCGATCTGCGGGTCAACGCCCTCGCCGACGGCACCCTAGAGCCCGCAAGCAAGGGCTTCGAACCTTCACCGCCGGTTCGGATGCACGTGAGCCGAGTCGGCAACACACTCATCAAAGACATTGAGCGTGGGTTTTCGAGGCCGCTCAAAATGGAGTACGACCGCCAGACGGGGGATGTCTTTGCCGAGGTACCACCCCTGGCGATCGCGCTCATGGCCCGCGAGGACGCCCTAGCCGGAAAGTACGAGCTGGTGAGCCGCTTCGCAACGGAGGTCCTCAGCCGGCGCTCCACGGGGCAATGGCGCACCGCAGTCTCCGAGGCACTGCTTGGCGACGACTGGATCGCTCCGTTGCAGAACTACCAGCCCATCTCGGCCGACGCGCTGCAGCAGCTGCGAAATCGGGTCTGGCGCCTCCACGCCGACATGCAGCCGATCTGGACTCGCCGGACCGGCGGCAGTCGCGTGCTGCTGCTCGACACCCCTCTCGGCGCCGACTTCACGCTGCACGATCTGGTGGAGGGCTCGCCCTCCCCCGCCGACATGGCCGTAGGTGCGGAACCGGACGACGCCCGGCTGCAGGCCCTGCTGCGCACGCTGGACCAATTCGAGCGATCCGTGGTCCTGTCCTGGATGCACCCGGGCGTCGCAACGTGGGCCGATGCCGCTCTGTACGCGGGGGCTCCGCATCCGGAAACCGACGGGGAACGTGTTCGGCGACGCGTGCGCTATCTCGTCCGCGATCAAGCACGGCGCCGTGCCGAGAGCCAGGGCCTGTGGCTGCCCGGAATGGCAGCCCGGGCATGAACCTGCTCCGCGACATCCTGCCCGAGTTCCTCGCCGCCCTCGGCGCGGCCGCGACCATCGCGCTCGTCACCGCCGTGGTCCGCAGCATCCGCGCCCGCCGCACATCCACATCCAGCCTCCCCAGCGCCCCCATCACTCCCACAGACGGCGAGACCACCCCCGGAACGACCATCCACCACTTCACCCTGCTGGGCACCACCGACACCAACGGCGACCCGGTCAAGCTCACCACCACCCGCCCGGCCGGGACCACTATCACCTACCGGGCCGACGGCGGGACAGAGCGATTCCAACTGACCAGCGCCCGCCTACACGACGGAACCTTCGCAGCCGAACCCATCGACCGCTACCAATAACCAAACCGATCACACAGGTCGACCAGGCCCCGGGGGGGGCGAACCCGGGGCCTACACCTGAAGCCAGTGCGGGGCGGTGCTCGGTGTTGTGTCCAGGCCGGCAAGCAGGGGGTGAAGTCCTCGAAGCCGAGCAGCGCCTCGTCATTCGGACGGCCAGCGCCCGTTTGCCGGGGCGCGGCTGGCGGGCGTAGCCGGGCAGCGCGGTCAGGAACATGCTCTCCACCGCACGGTTCAGCCCCTCCACGGTGCCTTTGAGGTGGGGGGTGTAGGCAGGCAGGTCTTCCACGGTGACGTCGAGGAGATCGAACGCGGCGGTCACCGTTCGGGACAGGAAGTCCTTGCCGCGGTCGACACGCACCTTCTCCGGAAGGCCGCCGAACGGGCCGTAAGGCTCCTCGCGCAGGACTGCGGAGCGCAGCGCGGCAAGCACCGACTCCCGCGACGGGGCACCTGGTGTGACCGCAACGCCGGTGATCGCGTTCGTGGCGCAGTCAGTGAACCAGGTGATCCACGGTCTGCGGGCGGTGCCGTCGACATCGATGAGCACGGGGGCCTGCATGTGGTCGGTCTCCCACACCTGGTTGCGCCAGCCGCGTGGCCGGGCCAGGAACACATCGTGTTTCCGTGCGGCCCGCTCCCCACCCGCGAGCCCGGCCCGCTCCCCCGGCGACAGGTCCCGGCGGATCGCACGATGCAACGTCGGAATCGACAGCGGCGGCTCCCCCTCACCCCTGACCGCGCGAGCGGCCAACTCACGATGAACCGCCGCCACGTTGACCTTCCACAACGCCAGCAGAGCCCGGACCTCGTCAGTGACCGTGAACCGTCCGTGGTACACAGCCCGCTCCCCCGGCGCCGCAGCCGCAGCCTCGTCCTGCTCAGCGGCGGCCAGCCATCGCCATACCGCCCGCTCCCGCACGCCCAACACGTCCGCCACCGACCGCACCCGCGCAGTGGTGAGCTTCCCCTCCCGCCGCAAAGCCAGCAGACGGCACACCGCAGGTCCCCGCAACGCCCGAACCGACACAGCCGGCAAGACCCCACTCGCATCACCACCCGCCCGTTCCAGGGCCGGACCCAGCGATGTCTGATCCACACCCCGAGCACACCAGCCCCCACCGGCCAACGGATCAGAAATCACAAAACTGAGACAGCATCACCCCTCCCGCGATAACGCCCCGGAACAGCGATGCCCTGTGGATCTCTCACTTCCAGGACAGTGGCCCTTCAGCCCCAAAACAGCCCATGACCAGCACCCACACACAAACCACCACTGCCTCTCAGACCACTGAGCCGTTTTCATCCTGAATAGCTGCAGGTCAGCAGCGTGTGGACGGCCTGGACGATGGTGCCGATGCGGCGGGTGGAGCATCTGGCTCGGCGGAGCAGTCGCCAGGACTTCAGCTGCGCGAAGGCGCGTTCGCCGGGTGCTCTGAGTCTGGCGTGGTCGCGGTTGAACTGCTGGTAGTGGGCGGGCTGTTCGCGGTGGTGGTAGTAGGGGGTTCGGACGGTGGCACCGGCGCCCTGGTAAGCGCGGTCCGCGAGGACGAGGATCTGCCGGGTGAGGCAGGCCTGGACGATGCCATGGGCTCGTGCCGCAGTCAGATCATGAGTGCGGCCAGGTGTCGCACGGGAGAACCAGAGCGGTGTGCCGTCAGGGCAGGCGATGACCTGCACCTTCATACCGTGCTTGCGGTGTTTCATGGAGTAGTACGGCTCGTCGGCAGCGATACGATCGATGGGGATCAGGGTGCCGTCGACGATGACGAAGTTGCCCTCGCCCAGGCCGGTCAGGGCCTCGTGCAGGCCCGGCGCCCATGCCGTGAGGACGTCGAGGGTCTCGTCGACGTACCGCCAGGCCGTCGCTGTCGAGACACCGAAGCCGGCTGCCAGGGCGGGCAGCGTCTCGTTCTTGCGCAGGTGCACCAGCGCGAGCAGGGCCTGCTGGAAGCAGCCCAGCTTCCGCCACCGCGAACGGCGTTCACACCTTCGTGCGTAGATGAGCCAGGAAACGTGCTCAACCAGCTCATGCGGGACATCGACCGTGGCACGATACGGGACCAAGCGAGGCTCCTCGGACGATGCGTGGTGCGTAGAGAACACCACCGCAACGATCAGGAGCCTCGTCTCGTTGCGCACCCCCGTTGACCTGCCATTTCACCCCACAGAGACAGGATGAAAACGGCTCACGGTAGCGGTCGGCGAGCTTGTCGAATCTGGTCGCGATCGCGCGGAACTGCTTGAGGCGTGCGAAGCATCGTTCGACCACGTTGCGGTCGCGGTAGATGTCCTTGTCGAAGGCGGGCGGTCGGCCGCCGAGGCGCCCTCGGCGCCGGCGGTTGGCCGCTTGGTCGCGGCGTTCGGGGATCGTGACGGCGATGCCGCGGCGCCGCAGCAGGTGGCGTATCGCCCGGCTGGAGTAGACCTTGTCGCCCAGGACTCGGGTCGGTGTCGTGCGAGGTCGGCCCGTAACGGCGCGCGGGATGCGGATGCTGTCGAGGACCTGGCCGAAGGCAGTGGCGTCGTTGACGTTGCCGGGCGTCAGCACGATGGACAGCGGGAGGCCCCGGCCGTCGACGGCGAGGTGGACCTTGGTGGCCAGTCCGCCCCGGGGCCGGTCGAGGGCCTGGCGCGTCTGCGAGCAGCCCGGATCTTCCAGTTCGTCCCTTTCTGCGGCCCCTTTTTGCGGGCGCCGGCCGCGTGCTGGTGGGGCCGGTTGATCGTGGAGTCGATGGAGACGGTCCACTCCACCCGGCCCACCGCGTCGTCGCGGACCTGGGCGTGTTCCAGCAGCTTTGCCCAGGTCCCGTCCGCTTCCCAGCGGGCGAACCGCTCGTAGACGGTCTGCCAGGGTCCGTACCGCTCGGGCAGATCGCGCCACGGAGCCCCGGTCCGCAGCCGCCACAGCACCCCATTGACCACCTGCCGATGATCACGCCACGGACGACCACGCCCATCCACCCGCGGCAACAGGGGCTCTATCCGCTCCCACGCCGCATCCGTCAACTCACCTCGACCTGCCACAAAATCACTGATCAGAGTGCTCGTGCTCAGACTCCCGCGCGGGGTCCGTCACAAAACGGCTCAGCCGGTAGGTGGTCAGCAGCCCCGGGCGCCCGCACAGCGTGTCGATCCGGATCATCGACCCGTCGACTCCTGCCTCCCGAAGACGACACAACCGCGTACGCATCTCTGCCTGGTCCCGAGTCTCAACGACCACTTCCCACTGTCCCGCGTCCGGCGCGGTGCGAGCAGCAAGCCGCTGCCGCGCCTCCTCTTGCCGTCGCCTTCTTTTCCCCTGTCCTGGCACCTGCCCAGAATCACTGGCTGGCGTCAGGACGGCAAGGCAATTGGACCGAGCACGCACACGCTCGGTGATCATTTGTCAGACAAGCCCTAGTGTCCCCGCGCTGTGGGAACCGCCTGCTCCCCCTCCTTCGGCCCCGCCAGTCATCCCCCGTCTGGCGGGGCCGGCCCCTTCCCGGAGGCCCCAAGCTCAGCCGCCAGTCCAGATCACCTGCTGGTTACCCGCACGCCATTACGAATGTTCCGCAGAACGGCCTCGTGCTGCTTGACGACTTGTCCCGTCTGCCGTCGACCCAGGCAGAGCCGAGCAGACACGGCACCGGGCGTCCAGGTCGTTCGTACACTGGCGCGCTCCACCTGGACGCCCGGCACCGCGCCCGCTCCACGGTGTGTGGGTCGACGGCAGACGGGATGGGAGCTAGGTGGTCTGTGGCTGGGGCCATGAGCGTCGGTGGCCTCAGGTGTCGACAGAAAGGCAGCTGCTCAGCTACCGCCCAGGTAGACAAGGCGTATCGATGCTGTCCAGAACGATGCAGCTACAGGTCGCGGTTGCCGCGTAGGTCTGAGCTGTTCAGTGCGCTACTGATGGCCTGATTCAGCTCGACCCGGTGTGGCCTGACAACGTCTTCCCAATAGCGGGCTCGCGACGCCTGCGAGTTCGAGTCGAGCGCCAAGCGCATGTCGGCCATGGTGCCGCACATTCGCTTAAGCCTGGCCGCAATGCCATAGAGCTCCTCGGGCCCCACCTCCCCAATCGCATACAGGGCTTCATGGATCTCATCTAGGGCGTCCTCCCACTCCTCGACGTCAATCTCCTGAGCAAGGTAACTGCGACGACACCGAGCCACAGCACCCTGGAAGAGTCGGTACTGCGCGCTCCGCGCCTCAAGCAGCCACCGCTCACGCTCCACATCGGCTTGCCCGCGCATGACTTCCAAAGCGCTGCGATGGTTCGCCTCGGCCACCTCTAGGGCATTGCGGTAGTTCAACTCGGCGATCACGAGCGCAGCGCGGCTCGCTTCCTCTGTCTGCCGCAAGGTACTGCGCATCTGCCAACGGGCGATCAGAACACTTGCAGGGATGCCGAGGAGGGCAAGGATCGCAGCCATACCAGTAAGGTCCATGACAGATCATGGTGGCCGGGCACGGGGCTAGCCGCTGGAAAACTAGGGTTATCGCACTCTTTGGGTGGGCCGTCGGCGGCGATCTCAGCCTGGTCGCCGCTGGGGAGGAGCGCGCGGGCGGTGACGCGCTCGGTGGTCACATGCGGTGGCCGTTCGCGAGAGAACGAGGCGTCGACCGTACGTGGGCGACGCACAGTGGGCAGCCGTACGCAGCAGTCCGGCAGGCCCTGGTCCTCGCCCTGGAGAAGGAAGGTGCTGGCCCGATGGTGCCGCAAGTGGTCGACGAGCTGGCTCGACAGATCTCCGAAGGGACCGACCGCTGATCCATCCCCGACCCGTCCGCATCGGGCATGCCAGACGCGTGCCAGGTAGGACGGGGAACTGCGGTAAACGACGGGTCCCACGAGGCGCCCTTAAGGTGCCCTTGGTATCTGTTGTGCCTGGTCAGAGCATCTGAAGGCGCTGGAGGATCGGTGCTTCCCAAACTCAGGTCGCCCGCCGCCGCATGTGCGGCGGGCGACCTAAAGAAAGTCCCGCCAGAAGGAGACGGTTACCTTCGGGGTCCAGGTGTCGTCCACGTCACTCCGTGTTTCGTCGAACTCCCGATGCATGTAGTCGATGAGGTTCAAGCCGTAAACGACGGCGGCACCACCGGCACAAGACAGCGAAAGCTGTGCCGTGGCCGTTCCCGTCGGCTGACCGTCACGGGGGCCTTGCGGCGCCTGCCCGTGAGGCCCCCGATTCAGTCCAACGCAGCAGTTCAGCGTGCACATGACGGGTGGGGCGCTGAGGGTGGGGTCATGGGCATACGACCTTGGGTGGTCGTCGAGCCACCCGACCGGCGTGGTCTGCGCCGGATAACCATTCATGGCAAGACAGTGGGCAGCGCCTGGTCGCTCGGTGAATTGCGAAAGGTCATCCGGCGCCTGGGCTACCCAGACGACATGGACCTCGACGACCCCTCGCGCGTTCACTGGCGTGGCGGTGACAGCAGCGTCTGGCCCGACGACCGGGGCTGGAGGCGGCACCTGGTCATCTGCCTCATGCTCGTGGGGCTGCTCGGCTCGATGGGGCTCCATCTCGTCATCGGCTGGGCGGACGCCCTGGAGGCGCTGACCTTCGCGCAACGGCTGGTCGGTGTTCTGTTCCTGTTGGCGGGCGCGGTTCAGGGGGCCGCGTTGCCCGCGGTCGTCGACCACTGGGGCCGCCAACAGGTCAGGTTGTCCGGAGCGCTGGTCCTGCTCGGCGTGCTCATGGCGCTGGCCACCAGCACCCTTCTCTTGTTCCTGTGGCTTCAGGAGCGAGAGTTCATCGCCACTGTCCCACTTTTCCTCGCCCTGTGGCTCTGGTCGCTATGGGCGCTCCACATCCTCATCCGGGAAAAGGTGTGGAGAGGAATTCCCCACCCCAGGAAGTTCGCGGCAGGGGTCACCATCACGGCGATCCTGACAGCCGTCAGTCTGGGCTACTCGTTGGTGTACCAACCCATCGCCGCTCCCCTGCACTTCACCCTGAAAGCGGAATTTGGAAAACCGCAGACGGACGCCGATTCGCCTTATATTCACGTCCCTCTAAAGCTTTCTGCGAAGAATGCCGGGGGGATCCCCGTGTACATCATCGTCGACGACTACTCGGTCTACGGAGAGATGGCGGAGTTCGCTGAGGACGGCCAGGGTGTGAAGGAATGGAAGAGTGACGAGGGAGACGTCTACTGGAACTCGGATGCGCAGGCCTTCGAGAAGGGGGCCACCAGTGAGATCATCGCATCCGGTCAGTTCCAGGGACCTTGGTCGACCTTGGACATCGGGGAGGAGTACAAAATGGAGAGAGTGATCACTCTCCCCAAGGCCACGAAGTTCGAGACGCTGAACGCCGAGCTCTCATTCACCTTCCTTAGGCAGGATCGCGGAAAGCTCGACGATGATTTCTACGCCGACCCGTCCTGGGTCGAGGCGGACGGTGGGCGCTGCGCACCTGACGACTGCGGTGAGCAAGTCATATTCCACGGCAGGGTGCGCTACAACAACAATTTGATCAACGTGACGCGGAAGCCGCGCTATGCAGTGGCGTTCTGGTCGCCGCAAGAGGTGGTCGATGGCTTCGTCACCTCGATCGACCTCGCGGGGCGTGAGAAAATTCCGTCGCTTGACGAACTGTACGGGGACCTGGACGAGAACGACATACAGACAGAGGCCGAGAGGTACGGTATCGGCTGGGTCTCCGGCAACTCGAAAGTGTCCGTCAAGGGGCTGCTGAAGCAGGCGGCGCAGCCCTGAGCCGTGCGCGCACGGTCTCGTCGGATCGCACCCGAGCACGTCGTTCCTGTGTCCCGGACCGTCTCGGTCCGGGACACTTGTGCGTTACGGGGGCGCACTGGTGGCGTGGGGTGTTGGTCGGGAGGGGTGCGGCGGATGAGTGAGGTGACCCCTGTGATGTGGACACACCTGACAATGGATCTTGGTGATCCGGGAAGGTGGAGATCTGCGTGGGACGGCCCTCGAAGTACAACTCGGAGTTCCGGTCCGACGCGGTGGCGTTGTGGCGGGCCTCGGCCGGCAGGCGGACGTTCAAGGACGTCGCGGCCGATCTGAACGTCAACCCCGAGACCTTGCGGACCTGGGTGCGGGACGCCGAGAACGGCGGTTCGCAGGCCGGCGGCAGGCCGGGGCCGGAGAGCGTCCAGGCGGAGCTGGCGCGGCTGCGGGCGGAGAACGCCCGGCTGGCCCGGGCGGAGAAGGAGTGGCAGCTGGAGCGGGAGATCCTGCGCCGGGCGGCCCAGTATTTTGCCCGGGAAATGAAGTGAAGGCCCGCCGCTGGGACTTCATCTCCGCGAATGCTGACGACTTCGGTGTGCAGCGGCTGTGCCGGGTTCTGCAGGTCTCCCGGTCGGGCTACTACTGGTGGATTACCGGTGCCGGGACCCGCGCTCGCCGGCAGGCCGAGGAGGACGCCCTGGTCGAGGAGATCCGCGAGATCCACGCAGGGCACAAGGAGACCTACGGCGCCCTGCGCGTCTATGCCGAACTACGCGCCTTCGGACACACCGTGAACCGCAAGCGGGTGGCGAGGCTGATGCGCAAGCACGGCATCGCCGGCCGCCACCTGCGGCGCAAGAAGCGCACCACTGTCCCGGACCCTGTCGCGCCGCCGGTGCCGGACCTGTTGCAGCGGGACTTCACCGCCGAGTACCTGGACGAACGCTGGTGCGGCGACATCACGTACATCCAGGTCGGCGCTGCCTGGCTCTACCTCGCTTGTGTGATCGATATCCGCTCGCGCCGCGTGGTCGGCTGGTCGATGGCCGCCCACATGCGCGCCTCGCTGGTCATCGAAGCTCTCGAGGCAGCGGTCACCGCCCGTGGCGGGAACGTCACCGGCGTGATCTTCCACGCGGACCGCGGGGCCCAGTACACCTCGGCCGCGTTCGCGCAGGTCTGCGACCGTTACGGGGGCCGCCGGAGCATGGGCCGGGTCGGCTCGTCCTACGACAACGCCCTGGCAGAGAGCCTGTGGCAGAGCCTCAAGCGCGAGGCCATGCACGGCAAGCCGTTCCAGACGATGAGCCAGGCGAGGCTGGAGATCTTCCAGTGGCTCACCTACTACAACGCCCGCCGACGCCACAGCGCGCTGGGCTACCTCTCGCCGCTGGAGTTCGAACAGCAGCACCATGCCCCGACTATGCTCTCCCTCGCGGCATGAAACCCCTGTGTCCACCTTCCGGGGGTCACCTCAATTCACCCCCATCCCGAAACGCTGGGCGGTCGAGCGGACCTACGGCTGGCTCATGCTCCACCGCCGACTGGCCCGCGACTACGAAACCCTCTCCACCCGCTCCGAAGCCGTGATCCACATCGCCATGACCGACCTCATGGCCCGCCGCCTCACCAGCGAGAAAACCATCTCCTGGCGCGACCCGAAGAAGACCACGAAATAACTGATTCCGGGATGAAACATCGGAGGAAAACGACCTCTAAAGAGCGCCTATCCCCGGCATCGGTGCTTCATCGAAATTCAGGTAGCGGAGCGGTTTGAGCCGGCTGCGACTTCGGAGATCTGTTGTGACAGGTGAGGTGGGTGACGCACTTCGAGAGTCCGTTTCGTTCTCTTCGCTGCGGCCTCATCACGACATGCCCCCGGTCACACCTGTGCGCCCTGTGGCGGGACGGCGGCGATCGGGCCCCGCCGCCGTAAGGCCTGGTCCGTGGGCAGGAAGGTGAGCATCGCCGCCGCGGCCAGGGGCAACGGCGAAGTTCACAATCAGGGCCACGGCCGGGAAGCGGTCGTAGCGCGGGGATCGGAGCAGACACCAGCCGAAGCCGTAGGGAACTCTCGGACAGCAGGGCTTTGCTGTGTATCACCGTGTGATGCCAAGGCACTGCTCAGCGTCCCGCCTTCGTCGAGCGGCGCCGCGATGCCGGGCTCAGCCTGCGCCGCTCCCCGAGCGCTTGACCGTGTACTCGTATGCCAGCTTGAAGGAGTTTCGGGCGACGGTGAGGTGTGGTTCGGCCAGCTCGTACTGGCCTGGGCTGACGCCGTTTCCGGTCTGTCCAGCCAACGCCGTATAGGTGTCGAATGCGGTCTGCGCCGCCTTGAGAACCATCGGGTCACGCAGGTCGCCGCCGCCGAGCTGCCTGAATGAGGTTGCGGCTTCGCGTGCGCGGCCGTAGATGAAGCCGCCCAAGCCCAGGAGCAGTTGCTGGAGGACGACGCGGCGGCGGTGTCGGAAGCGGTCCGCGTCCGGGTGTCGTAGTTTGGCGAGAGCGGCATCCGCCGTGGTGCGCTTGGTGTCCGGGGCGATGATCCGGGCGGCCGAGACGAGGGTGTCGATGGTCTCGACGATCGGGTCTCGGTCGGCGTCACCGGCCAGTGCCGCCATCACGGACCCGCTGGTCCACGGGTTTCCCGAGTCTGCGGAGTTGTCCAGCATTTCGGCTACGTTGCGGAGCACGGTGTCGATCGTCGCGTCGTTGGATGCCAGGACGGCGTCGACGAAGGCGGCCGCATGGTCGGGGGCCAGACCCGCAGACCAGACCGCGATGTCGCGTAGGTTCCCGCCGCCGGCTTCCGCGTCCGAGGCCGGCCCTGGCGGCGTCGGCGGGAGCAGACCCGGCTGGGCGATCGCCTGTTGGAAGCCTTCTCGGGCGGCGGCTGCGGGACGCTTCAGCTGAGTGGCTCCGTCGCGGTCCAGGACACCGGCTGCGTGCAGGCCCTCCACGACCTGCCCGGCCGTGGTCAGCGCCGCGAGAGCGGCATTCTCCACCCGCGGCTCCCTCAGGTCGCCCCCGCCCAGCGCGGTGAATGTGATCATGGCCGTGAGCGCCATCATCTGATCGGTGTCCCCGAGTAGCTGCTCAGCGAGAATTGACGGCTTGCGGCGCGGATCGGGGTCGGGAACAGATGTGCCTGGGAACATTCCAGCTCCATTCGTGATGTACGAGGTCAAGAGCGACCGACACCCTGTCACGGGTTCCGGTGGCTCGGCGCACGGAATCCTCAGAATTTCCGGAACGCGGTCAGGGCAGGCCGCCGGCCAGGCCGGCTGCTGGTCAGGCGCCGGCGTGTAGGTAGGCGGCCCATAGGAAGGGGACGGTGGTCCGGTCGAGTTTCCCGGGCAGGTCGTGGCCGTCGCGCAGGTCGCGTACGGCTTGGTTGAGGGCCCAGGCCGCCCGGCTGGTGTCGATGGTGCCGCCGGGGGTGCGCAGGCGGGTGTAGAAGGCGTCGGCCATGGTGACGGCGGTCTGGTCGACGACTTCCCAGAGAGTGCCCACGACGTGGGGAAATCCGGCGAGTTGGAAGGCGGAGGTCAGGTGGATGGCCTCGTCGACCAGGTCGGCGGTGTCGATGGCCGCGGTGCGGCAGGCTGACAGGTAGGCCAGCTCGGCGTGGTCGAGAAGGACGGGGGCGAGGCTGGCGACGGTGAGCGGGGCGCTGTCGTGGTCGTGGAGCAGGAGTCTGCTCTTCGAAGGGTCGGTGGGGTGGCTGGCGCCGTGGCAGGCGAAGTGCGCGATCGAGCAGGTGGGGAGGCGGTCCAGTACCGCGGCCTTGGTGGGCGTGCTCAGAGAAGGGCTGTCCGGGTCCGCGGAGTCGGGTTCGCGCAGCAGGACAGTGCGTGGCAGGTGCCTGCGCAGCAGCTCGACTTCGGCATCGACGTGGTGGAGGCGGCCGTCGCCGGGGAGGCCGGGGGTGGTGGGCATCGCGACGATCAGTCCCTGGGCGGGTGTGTCCAGGGCTGGGGTGCGCTGGCGGGCGTGGCGCAGGGCGCGGACGGTGGGGGTATAGGAGGAGACGACCCGGTCGATGACGGTGCGCCGACGGGAGTCGTCGGCGAGGTCGGTGTGGTAGCCGGCGGCGTGCACGGGCAGCCGTCCCAGCAGTCCGCCCGGTACCCACCAGATCCGCGGCCATTCGGCCTCCGCCGACGGCGTGGTGCGGTGGCCCAGCACCTCCAGGACAGGCCCGGCGGCGGTGTCCCACAGCCATTGCAGAACCCCGGCCAGGATGTCCTGCGCCTTCCGCCGCTGTTCCCTGCTCTCGCCCGATGTCGCGCTGTGCAGCGCCTCGTGGAAGGCGGTGACCTTCTCGAACAGGTTTCGGGTGGTGAGGTGACGGAGTTCCACATGGGTCATGCCACTGCGGGTCAGCAACAGGGCGTCACTGCGGTAGAGACTGACGTTGAACACCACCACAGCGCCCTCTTCGGCCTCGGTGAGGAGTTCCTCGGTGGTGGGCGGGAGTGCGAAGGAGGCAAAGCCCTCCAGCGCTCGGATCTCGTCCAGGGTGTGGGCGAAGTCGTGGGCAAGCCGGTGCCGGTCGGGCAGGGGGCGTGCCTGCCCCACCTTGGCAGCGTCGCCTTCCTCGCTCCAGACAGAGGCAGAAGTGTCGGTGGGCCGGTCGATCTGGTCGCGCAGCTGGATGAACCGCGCGGCCAGATCGGGACGGTGCCGGATCAGGTCGGTGAGGTCGCTGCGGGTGTCCAGCGCCTGACTGAGCAGCACTGCCCGCCCGGCCTCCAGCAAGCGCAGCGCGCGGGCTGCGTTCTTCTGCCGGCTTCCCCGGGGATCGGCCAGTACGAGGGCAGCGGCATCCGCGGCCAGACCGGCGAACTGGCCCAGCGCATGCTGCTGATCACCCCGTCCCAGCTGGCGGGGTGTCACCTCGGGCAGCAGCCGCACAGCTGCCTCCGCCGCATCCGCCGCCCGCCCCGCATCCGACCCCGCGACGAGCCTGGCCACGTCCCAGGCAGCCTGGATGCGGTTCGAAGGCGCCGCCGAGATCATCCCCCGCACCTGGTCGAGGGCAGACACCGCTGCGTCCAGGTCTGCCCGCTCCCGACCGCGCATGAACCGGACGCGAAGGGAGCCCGCGAGGTTGGACAAGTAGACGGCTCGCTCGGGGTGCTCGGTAGGGGTGGCCTCGACAGCGGCTCGACCCACGGCAATGGAATCGTCCAAATCCGCCAACACTCCACTGCGCCCGAACCGGACCCGCATTGCGCCCCCGAGGTTGGACAGGTACATGGCCTGCTGGTGGTGGTCGCTGGTGGTGACTTCGACAGCGGCCCGCCAGGCAGTGACGGCGTCGTCCAAATCCGCCAGTCCCCCACTGTGTTCAAACCGCGCTCGCAGTGCAGCCGCGAAGTTGGACAGGTACATGGCTCGCTGGTGGTGGTCGCTGGGAGTGGCCTCCACAGCGGCCCGCCCTACGGCAATGGAGGCGTCCAAATCCGCCAACACGCCACTGCGCTCGAACCGGCGGTAAAGCGCGGCCCCCAGATTTGACAGGTACGCAGCTCGCTCGGGGTGCTCGCTCGGAGTGGCCTCGACCGTTGCGTGCAGCAGATCGATGGCTTCATGCACATCCGCCAGGTCCCCGACGCGCTCGAATCGAAGGTGCAACGCAATCCCCAGAGCTGACAGCCGCCCCACCCGATCGGGGTGGTGGGCAGGAGTGGCCTCGACAGCAGCCCGCCCCGCGACGATGCAGTCGTCCAGGTCCGCCAACCCCCCACTGCGCTCGAACCGCGCTCGCAGAGCTGCCCCCAGGTTGGACAGGTGCCTGACCCGGTCGGGGTGGTGGGCAGGAGTGGCCTCGACAGCAGCCCGCCCCGCGACGATGCAGTCGTCCAGGTCCGCCAACCCCCCACTGCGCTCAAAACGGGCCCCCAGCGCGCCCCCGAGGTCGGACAGGTACCCGGCCCGGTGCGGATCGCTGGTGGGCGCGGCTTCGACGGCTGCGCTCAGCAGATCGATGGCTTCATGTACGTCCGCCAGATCTCCGACTCGCTCGAATCGGTCCCGCAGCGCGCTCCCCAGGCCGGACAGCATCGCCGCTCGGTGCGAGTGGTCGGTGGGGGTGGCTTCGGCAGCGGCCCGCCCGACGGTGATGGCGTCATCCAGGTGCGCCACCACCCCGGTTCGCTGGAACCGGACCCGCAGCGCGGCCCCCAGATTGTGTAGGTACGCGCCCCGCCTGGGGTCGTCGGTGCGGATGGCGTCCGCGATGCGCCGACACAGATCCACGGCGCCGGACAGCAAGCCTGGGTCGGTGGAGACCGCCTTCTCGAGTAGGGCGATGGACTGCGGGACCGCACTCTGGGCGAGATGCGGCAAGAGGGGTTCGGGCAGGCCCCTGACGTCGACCAAAAAGCACGGAGTGAACGCTGTCAACGCGGTGTCCAGGTCGGCATCGCCTTGGCCGTCCGGGAGCGCTAGGTACCGGTAGAAGTGAAACCAGCCGATCGCGTACCAGGCCCGCATGTGGATTTCATCGCCAATGCCGGGGTCGAGGACTTCGGCGAGTTGCCGAGCCTCCATGAGCGCCTGTGTTTCCAGCGCTAAGGAAGGATCCCCGGTCTCAGCGATCCCCCGCAGCCTGGCCCACACCGCAGACAGCCGTTCCTCACGCATCCGTGCCCCCTTGGTTGCATGCTCACGGCTCAGTCCGACGCGCCCCCGGTGGCATGCCCATCCTGGAATCGCGGAAGAGCCCACGTGCGCTTGGCGGTGCGGAACAACACAGCACCACACTAAGGTAGTTGACCTGAAGAGCACCGAAGGCGACATCTGGCCAGATGGGGATGCATGGTCGACGAACAAGGGGAGGCTGCGAACAGGCTGGCGGTGGCCTGCGCGCATTTGGACGAGATCCGCCGGGATCTGCACCAGGAGACAGGCCAGGCCCAAGCGCTGGAGCAGGTACTGGCCGCCGTTCGGGAAGGTGTTGACCTCGTCGGCCCGCTGGCCGCGCTGCACGCAGTCCTGCAGGCCGCCAACGGTGATCCGCTGGGACTGGACGGTTACGCCGGCACTGCGGCGGGCACCCGCGGCCTTCAGCCGATCGGCATCAGCGACCGGCCGCGGGAAAGCGTCTACCTGTGCCCGGCCGGGCAGTGCGCGCGCTACTGGTGGCCCCAGACCACCGCCTCGGTGCCGCGCTGCCGCATCAGCGATGCCGACCTGCGCAAGGAACGGCTCTAACCCGGTGGGCGGGCTACTCACGACGCTGGGCCAGAAACTTGCCGAGCGGTGGCTGTCCCTGCTGGTCCTGCCCGGCGCCCTCTACCTCGCCGTCGCTGCCGCCGCCCACGCACTCGGTCACTCCCACCCCTTCGACGTGGCCCGGTTGACCGGCCAGATCACCAGCTGGGCCAACGACCCCGCCGCGGACACGGTAGGCGGCCAGGTGGTGCTGCTGGTCGCCGTGCTGGCCGGCGCCGCCGCAGCCGGACTCGCCGCTCAGGCCCTCGGCTCGCTGGCCGAACGGCTCTGGCTGGCCGCCGACTGGCCCACCTGGCCCCTCCCCTTCCGCCAGCTCGCCGCCTGGCGCACCTCCCGCCGGCACAAGCGCTGGACCGCAGCCGCCCGCACCTGGCACGACCTCCGCGAAAGCGCCGCAGCAGGCCTGGCCCTCGGCCGACGGGCCGACCCCACCGCCCGGCACTCTGCCGAACGTGCCATGACCCGAATCGCCCCGGAGGAACCCGCCCGCCCCACCTGGAGCGGTGACCGCCTCAATGCCGCCGCCGTCCGCCTGGAGCGCGACCACGGAGTCGACTTGGCGACCGTATGGCCCCATCTGTGGCTGATCCTGCCCGAGGAGACCCGCGCTGAGATCACCGCCGCCCGACAGACGCTCACTCGCGCCACCACCTTGACCGCATGGGCTCTGCTCTACCTTCCCCTCACCGTCTGGTGGTGGCCCGCCGCTCTCCTCACCCTCACCCTCACCCTCACCGCCCGGACCCGCACCCACACCGCCACCAACACCTACGCCCTCCTCCTGGAAGCCACTACCCGCATCCACGCCCGCGACATCGCCGAGCACATCGGCCTCGACCCGGCCGGCTCGCTCACCCCCGAGGCCGGCGACGCCCTCACCCGTCACTTGACGTCCACCCCACCTCCACCCCCCATGCAGTAGCGCGGGGATGAGAATCCGACCGCACAGCGCCGGGAGACCCCTCCGTCGTTGTCACAGGCGTCCGGGACCTTTACGTGCAACTCGGCTGCTTCATAACGTGATTGCCTCGCGCATGCGTACGGCAACGCGGCCGCCTGTCCGGACCGAGAACGCCAGCACCCCGCCGAGATGTCGGAAGCGGAAGGACGGCTGTCCGGCGGTTGCCTCCGGTGAAGGGCCGTGACCGCCCGCCCGCTGCCCGTCGAATGCCTGCTCCACATCGACGACTTGGCGGACATCGAAGAGCAGGCCACCTTAGCAAGGCAGATGGCCACCGCTAACCTCGGCACCCGCTACACACCACAAACCAACTCCCGACCGCCGCAGGCAGGCGCTTGCATGGCCGTCGCCGTCCGCGGCCAGGGAGTTGTCGAGCAGTGAGCCTCTTCCAACCTGACGGATGCGACCGCGTGTTGGATGGTTCTGCACAACGACGAAGCTCCTGGTAGATGGGTTCTCGACCAAGATCACCC
>NZ_JBHJQI010000162.1:0-19249 GCF_042262805.1 Streptomyces sp. NPDC056361 | reverse complement strand
ACCCGCGTCCTGCGGGTGGGCCGTCGTCGTCCTGCGGGTGGTCAGCCCTCCAGGAAGGCGACCAGGGCGTTCGCGAGGAGGTACGGGTCGTCGGCGCCGCAGAGCTCGCGGGCGCTGTGCATCGACAGGCAGGCGATGCCGATGTCGAACGTGGTGATGCCGTGGCGGGCGGCGGTGATCGGGCCGATCGTCGTGCCGCAGGGCATGTCGTTGTTGGACACGAAGGACTGCCACGGCACGCCGGCCTTCTCGCAGGCGGCGGCGAACGCGGCCCGCCCCGCGCCGTCGGTGGCGTAGCGCTGGTTGACGTTGACCTTGAGGATCGGGCCGCCGTTGGGGCGCGGGTGGTGCGTCGGGTCGTGGCGCTCCGTGTAGTTGGGGTGCACGGCGTGGCCGACGTCGGAGGAGAGGCAGACGGAGCCGGCGAGCGAGCGGGCGCGGTCCTCGTAGGCGCCGCCGCGGGCGTACACCGAGCGCTCCAGGACGTTGCCGAGGAGCGGGCCCTGGGCGCCGGTGTCGGCCTCGGAGCCGTTCTCCTCGTGGTCGAAGGCGGCGAGGACGGGGATGTACGCGAGGTCGTCGCGGCCCGCCACGGCGATGAGCGCGGCGACGGCCGCGTGCACCGAGATCAGGTTGTCCATCCGCGGACCGGCGAGGAGTTCGCGGTCGCGGCCCAGGTAGGCGGGCGCCTCGATGGCGCTGACCATCAGGTCCCAGCCGGTCACGTCCTCGGCGTCGACGCCCGCCTCCTCGGCGACGAAGGCGATCAGGTCGCCCTCGTGGACCGGGCCCAGGCCCCAGATCGGCTGCATGTGGCGCTGGCGCTCCAGCTTCATGCCGTCGTTGACGCCGCGGTCCAGGTGGACGGCGAGCTGCGGGACGCGCAGCAGCGGCCGGTCGATGTTCACCAGCGTCTGGGAGCCGTCGCGGAGGGTGAGCCGGCCGGCGAGGCCGAGGTCGCGGTCGAGCCAGCTGTTGAGCAGCGGGCCGCCGTAGATCTCGACGGCGACCTGTCGCCATCCCTGCGTGCCCATGTCGGGCTTCGGCTTCACGCGCAGGTTGGGCGAGTCGGTGTGCGCGCCGACGATCCGGTACGGGGTGTGCGGGGCGGCGCCCTCCGGCACGAACCAGGCGATGATCGCGCCGCCGCGGACCACGTACTTCCCGCCCGTCGTCCCGTCCCACGCCGCGGTCTCCTCGACGCGGTGGAAGCCGGCCTTGTCCAGCCGCTCGGCGGCGGTCGCCACCGCGTGGTACGGCGTCGGCGAGGCCGTCAGAAAGGCCATCAGGTCGTCGGTGTGGCCGCGGTCGAAGGGGCCGGCGGTAGGACGGGAAGCTGCGCTGCTCATGGGGTCACCTTACGCACGGCCCGGAATACGGGGACGGGGCCCCGGAAAAGGAACGGTCACCGGGGGTGAAGGGGCCGGAGCCCAGGTGCCCCCGGAGGCGAACCGAGCTCCGGAAAAAGGAGGTACGGCCCGCCCCCCTCCCCGGGGACGGGCCGTACCGGCAGGACGAGAGGCGTCGGTTAGAACGCGGCCTCGTCCAGGTCCATCACCGAGCCGTCGACGGCCTCGGCGAGCGCGCGCTCGGCGCCGACGCCCGGCAGGACGTTGGCGGCGAAGAACTTCGCGGCCGCGATCTTGCCCTGGTAGAAGGGGACGTCCTTGCCGGTGGCGCCGGCGGCCAGCTTCTCGGCGGCGACGGCCGCGCCCTTGAGGAGCAGGTAGCCGACGACGACGTCGCCGGAGGCGAGCAGCAGGCGGGTGGTGTTCAGGCCGACCTTGTAGATGTTCTTCACGTCCTCGCCGGTGGCGGTGAGGTCGGTGATCATCGTGCCGACGATGGCCTCCAGGTCGACGGCCGCCTTGGCGAGCGCGTCGCGGGCGCCGGCCAGGTCGTCGCCGCCGGTGCCGACCGCGAGGAACTTCTTGATCTCCTCGGACAGCGCGTTCAGGGAGGCGCCCTGGTCGCGGACGATCTTCCGGAAGAAGAAGTCCTGGCCCTGGATGGCGGTGGTGCCCTCGTACAGGGTGTCGATCTTGGCGTCGCGGATGTACTGCTCGATCGGGTACTCCTGCAGGAAGCCGGAGCCGCCGAAGGTCTGGAGCGACTGCGCGAGCTGCTCGTAGCCCTTCTCGGAGCCGTAGCCCTTGACGATCGGGAGCAGCAGGTCGTTCAGGCCGTGCAGCGCCTTGACGTCCTCGCCGGCCGCTTCCTTGATCGCGATCTCGTCCTGCACGGAGGCCGTGTAGAGGACGAGGGAGCGCATGCCCTCGGCGTACGCCTTCTGCGTCATCAGAGAGCGGCGGACGTCGGGGTGGTGCGTGATGGTGACCTTGGGGGCGGCCTTGTCCATGAAGTTGGCCAGGTCGGTGCCCTGGACGCGCTCCTTGGCGTACTCCAGGGCGTTGAGGTAGCCCGTGGAGAGGGTGGAGATCGCCTTCGTGCCGACCATCATGCGGGCGAACTCGATGATGAGGAACATCTGGCGGATGCCCTCGTGCTTGTCGCCGATGAGCCAGCCCTTGGCGGGGTGCTGGTCGCCGAAGGTCATCTCGCACGTGTTGGAGGCCTTGAGGCCCATCTTGTGCTCGACGTTGGTGGCGTACACGCCGTTGCGGGCGCCCAGTTCGCCGGTCTCCCAGTCGAACTCGTACTTCGGGACGAGGAAGAGGGAGAGGCCCTTGGTGCCGGGGCCGGCACCCTCGGGGCGGGCGAGGACGTAGTGGAGGATGTTCTCCTCCATGTCGTGCTCACCGGACGTGATGAAGCGCTTCACGCCCTCGATGTGCCAGGAGCCGTCCTCCTGCTGGACGGCCTTGGTGCGGCCGGCGCCGACGTCCGAGCCGGCGTCGGGCTCGGTGAGGACCATGGTGGAGCCCCAGCGCTTCTCGACCGCGATCTGGGCGATCTTCTTCTGCGCCTCGTTGCCCTCGTTGTAGAGGACGCCGGCGAACGCCGGGCCGGAGGAGTACATCCAGATGGCCGGGTTCGAGCCGAGGAGGAGCTCCGCGTACGCCCAGACGAGGGAGCGCGGGGAGGTCGTGCCGCCGATGCCCTCGGGGATGCCGAGGCGCCAGTACTCCGAGTCCATGAAGGCCTTGTAGGACTTCTTGAAGGAGGCCGGGACCGGGGCGGTGTTGGTCTCCGGGTCGAAGACCGGCGGGTTGCGGTCGGCGTCCGCGAAGGACTCCGCGAGCTCGTTCTCGGCGAGGCGGCGGATCTCGTCGAGGATGCTCTTCGCGGTCTCGACGTCCATCTCCTCGAACGGACCGGTGCCGTACACCTTGTCGCGGCCGAGCACCTCGAAGAGGTTGAACTCGATGTCGCGGAGATTCGACTTGTAGTGCCCCATGGCGACGGCTCCGTAAGGCTCGGGGAGGCAGGTTCCTCTTACACGTACCAGCGAGTAGCAAACACGCTCTCTACGATGATGCTACCCACCGGTAATAAGGGCAACCCCTATCCGGTCATCTGTGACGCAGTAGGCTCGTGGTCCATGTACGGCTACGAGCAGAATCCGGGTGCCCAGCAGCAGTACGCGCCGCCGCCGCAGGGGCAGTACGCGCCGCAGGGGGGCATGCAGGCCGGCATGCCGGGGGGCGTGTACGGGCAGCAGCAGGCGCCGCTCTATCCGGAGCCGTCGCCGCCCTCGCTCGCCGACGCCGTACGGGCGTTCACCACCGGCACGCTCGCGCCGGAGGACTTCCAGCAGATCTTCGCGACCTCGAAGGTCTACTGCCCGCGCGGCGACAACCCCGGCTTCCTGGCCCTGCACAACACCCAGCAGCCGGTCATCCCGATGTTCACCTCGCTCAAGGAGCTGCGGCGGTACGCGGGCAAGGAGTCGAAGTACTTCGTGATCACCGGCGCCGAGGTGATCGACCTGCTGCCGACCGGCTACGGCTTCGTCCTCGACATGGAGGGCGACCACCGCATGGTCTTCGACGCGAAGGCCGTGGAGCAGATGGTCGACTTCGCGATGCGGCGGATGTACGGCTGACCGACGCTGGTACCTGCGAGGGCGCCCGGGAGGAATTCCTCCCGGGCGTTCCGCGTTCCGGGTGGCAAGAAGTTCATTGTTCAACTAAAGTGGACGTACAAGGTCGCACCTAGGAGGTCCGGTCATGCCCGCTGTGACTGTCGAGAACCCGCTCACCCTGCCGCGCGTCGCCGCCCCGGCCGACGCCGTCTCCCGCCCCGTGCTCGCCGTCACCACGGCCCCCCAGGGGTTCGAGGGGGAGGGCTTCCCGGTCCGCCGCGCGTTCGCCGGGATCAACTACCAGTACCTCGACCCGTTCATCATGATGGACCAGATGGGCGAGGTGGAGTACGCCCCCGGCGAGCCCAAGGGCACGCCCTGGCACCCCCACCGGGGCTTCGAGACCGTCACCTACATCATCGACGGCACCTTCGACCACCAGGACTCCAACGGCGGCGGCGGCACCATCACCAACGGCGACACCCAGTGGATGACCGCCGGCCAGGGCCTCCTCCACATCGAGGCCCCGCCGGAGTCCCTCGTCGTCAGCGGCGGCCTCTTCCACGGCCTCCAGCTCTGGGTCAACCTCCCCGCCGCCGACAAGATGATGGCCCCCCGCTACCAGGACATCCGCGGCCGCCAGGTCCAGCTCCTCACCTCCCCCGACGGCGGCGCGCTGCTCCGCGTCATCGCCGGCGAGCTCGACGGCAACCAGGGCCCCGGCATCACCCACACCCCCATCACGATGATCCACGCCACCCTCCGCCCCGGCGCCGAGATCAACCTGCCCTGGCGCGAGGACTTCAACGGCCTCGCGTACGTCCTCGCCGGCCGCGGCACCGTCGGCACCGACCGGCGGCCCGTCCACATGGGCCAGACCGCCGTCTTCGGCAAGGGCGGCGCCCTCACCGTCCGCGCCGACGAGAAGCAGGACGGGCACACCCCCGACCTGGAGGTCGTCCTCCTCGGCGGGCAGCCCATCCGCGAACCCATGGCCCACTACGGCCCGTTCGTCATGAACACCCAGGACGAACTCCGCCAGGCCTTCGAGGACTTCCAGGCCGGCCGCCTCGGCACCATCCCGGCGGTCCACGGCATGGGCGAGTAAGGCCCGCGCACCGCGCAGACGGCCGCTGACGGGGTGTCACCCGTCCGGCCGTCAGCGCGCGACGACACGCCGACGGACGTGGTCCGGTGGACGGGTGCAGACGCCGCCCGCGCTCCTCCCCGAACCCGTCCGACGGGCCGCCGCCTGGTGCGTCGTCCTGCTGCTCGCCGCCGGGGTCGCCGCCGTCGGGATCTGGCTCTGCGTCGTCTTCGAGACGGTCGTCACGCCCGTCCTCCTCGCGATCCTCGGCACCGCCCTCCTCGGCCCCCTCTACCGGCACCTGGTCCGGCTCAAGGTCAGGAAGTCGTTCGCCGCCGCGCTCACCGTGGTCGCCGTCCTCGCGGTCGTCGGCGGAGCCACGTACATCGTCGTCGCCGCGCTCATCGAGACGGGCGACCAGATCATCGCCTCGCTCCGGCAGGCCGCCACCGACATCGCCGAGCACCTCGGCCCGGCCGGGACCTCCCTCGACGACCTCGCCAAGAACGCCGAGGGCCTCCTCAAGGAGTTCGGCGGAACAGCCGCGTCCGGCGTGCTCACCGGCCTCAGCGTGGTCGGCGGGATGATCGCCACCGCCGCCCTCGCCCTGGTCCTCATCTTCTTCTTCCTACGGGACTCGGACCGGGCCGTCGGCACCCTGCGCTCCCTCGTCCCCCGCGCCACCGGCGACCTCGTCGAGGCCATGGCCCGCCGCGCCTTCGAGGCCGTCGAGGGTTTCATGCGCGGGACGACGTTCGTCGCCCTCGTCGACGCCGTCCTCATCGGCGTCGGGCTCGTCGTCCTCGACGTGCCCGGCGCGGTGGGGCTCGCCGCGCTCGTCTTCGTGACCGCCTACATCCCCTACCTCGGCGCCTTCCTCTCCGGCGCGGTCGCCGTCCTCGTCGCCCTCGCCGACCGGGGCTTCGCCATCGCGCTGTGGGTGCTCGCCATCGTCCTGGCCGTCCAGATGATCGAGGGCTACCTGCTCCAGCCGATGGTGCAGAGCCGGACCGTGCAGATGCATCCGGCCGCGGTGATGCTCGCGATCACGGCCGGCGCGTCCGTCGCGGGCATCCTGGGCATGCTGCTGGCCGTCCCGCTCACGGCCGCGGCGACGGGCGTCCTCAGCGAACTGCGCAGGCGGTACGGGGCCCCGCCGGAGCCGGCGGGGGAACCGGAAGCCGACTGATCAGGCCGGGACCGGACCACTGATCAGGCCGGGACCGGACCGCTGATCGAGGCCGCGGCCGGACCGCTGATCGAGGCTGGGACCGGACCACTGATCAGGCCGGGAGACCGCCCGGCTCGAACGACGCCAGGAGCTGCTCCAGGGCCGCCTGGTCCGGGCCCACGAACGGGTCGGCGTCGGGCGCCGCCGCGATCGTCTCCAGCATCCGGTCCGTCATCCGCACGGCCGGCGGCAGATGCGTGCACAGCACGATCTCCGGGTTCATCTCCCGCAGCGGCGCGATCGTCGCCCGGTACTTCTCCGCGTCCACCACGTGCACCCACGGGCTGTCGATCGTCGCCCACAGCAGCTGCGCCTGCCGCAGCTCCTCCGGCTTCAGGTCGCTCGCGTGCCCGCTCTCGGCGATCTCCGCGCTCGGCATCGGCCCGCCGAAGCAGTCCGAGCTGAAGCAGATCCGGGTCCGGTCGTCGTAGAACCCGACCGTCGACGGGTTGTCGAAGAGCGGCGGTCGGAAGGCGTGCAGCGTCCGGTCGCCGACGTCGAGCGACTGCCCCGGGTTCAGGAAGTACACCCGGTCCATCGGCAGCGGACGCTCGGTCGACATGATGCCGAAGCCCAGGAACGTCGTGACCACGCGTGCCCGCGGCGCCGCCTCCAGCAGGTCGAAGATCCCGCCCGTGTGGTCCCGGTCGGGGTGCGTCAGCCAGATCCAGCGCACGTCCGCCGGCTCCATGACCCCGCCGAGCGCCGCGAGGAAGTCGCGGTCCTCCAGCGAGAGTCCGGTGTCGACGACGACCGGCTCGGCGGCGGTGAGCACGAACGCGTTCGCCGGCACGTGCCCGATGCCCGGCACTTCGAGACTGTCGGCGATCACCGTGGTGTCACTGCCGACCTTGTGGGTGTCCATGGCAAGCTCCGTGGTCCCCCCGGCGGCCGTACCCATCCAGTCTGCGCCGCGGGGATCCCCGCCGCCCGCCGGGACCCGCGGGCGGCGGTTCCGATCACCCGTCGCCGCAAGGTTCCACCCGCCCCCGTCCAGGGGGATTCCCCGGTTCCGGGGTGGGGCTGGCCACCCTCCTCGCCGGGGGGCCGTCGGATGTCCCGGTGACCACCGGCTCCGTAGCGTCTCCGCCATGACCCAGACGACACCCCGCACGACGACCCGCACGACGAGTCAGGCCACGCCCCACGCCGCGACGCCCACCCGCGCGGGTCGGTCCGTGCGCCGCCGCAGGGCGCGCCGGTCCCTCGCCGCCGCGACTGCCGCCGTCGTCACCGCCCTGGCCGCCGCCCCGGCGTTCGCCGCGTCCGAACCCCGTCCCGTGCCGGTCCCGGTCCCGGTCCAGCAGACCATCGGGCGCGGAACCCTCCTCGGCGTCACCCCCGTCGGCGACCTGAGCCGGACCGAGGTGACCGCGTTCCTCAAGGGCGCCGGCATCGACGCGTCGACCGTGCGCCACGGCGTACGGGGCTACCGGCTCACCTACCGGACGCTGACGCCGCAGGGGGCGCCGACGACCGCCACCGGCCTGCTGGTGCTTCCCCGGGGCGGCGAGCGGCGGCTCGACCTGGTGGCGGACACGCACGGCACGATGGTCCACCGCGACTACGCGCCGTCCGTCGCCGAGGACTTCGGCCTCTACGCGCCCTATCTGCACGCCGCCGCGGGCCGTGCCGTCGCCGCCCCGGACTACCTCGGGCTCGGCAAGGGGCCCGGCCTCCACCCGTACATGGACACCGCCTCCTCCGTCTCGGCCTCGCTCGACATGCTGCGAGCCTCCCGGACCGCCGCGGCCGCGCTCGGCAGGCCGCTCACCGGGGACGTGTACGGCACCGGGTTCTCGCAGGGCGGCCAGGTCGCCATGGCGCTCGGCCGCGAGCTCGCGCGGGGCGCGGACCGGCACTTCAGGCTGCGGGCCCTCGCGCCGGTCGCCGGACCGTACGACCTCCGGGGCGCCGAGGTCCCCGCCCTGCTCGACGGCCGGGTCAACGACATCAGCGGCGTCTTCTACATGGCGTACTTCCTCACCGCGCAGAACCGGCTCCACCCCGTCTACACCGACCCGGCCGAGGCGTTCCGGCAGCCGTACGCGGGGTACGTGGAGCAGCTCTTCGACACCCGGCACACCGAGGAGGACATCGTCACGAAGCTCCCCGGCTCGGTGAAGGAGCTGCTGACCGACGACTTCCGCGAGCGGCTGGGCCACCCGACCGGCGGCCTGCTGACCGCGCTCAAGGCACAGGACGGCACCTGCGACTGGAAGCCCGACGTCCCGGTACGGCTGCACACCGCGGCCGGCGACACGGACGTGGTGATCGCCAACTCCGTCAGCTGCGCGGCCGACCTCGCCCGCAACGGCGTGCGGGCCCCCGTGATCGACCACGGGAAGGTCGACCACAACGGCTCCTTCAAGCTGGCGGGTCCGCAGATCGTGCGCTGGTTCGACAGGCTGGCACGCGGCTAGGGGTGTCCTGCCGATCGGGTCGGGCGGGACCGTCCGGACACGGCCTAGCCGCAGCAGCCGTTCTCCGACGGGGGTTCGTTCAGCTCGAACCAGATCGCCTTGCCCTCGCCGCGCGGGTCGACGCCCCACGCGTGCGCCAGCATCCCCATGAGGACCAGGCCGCGGCCGCTCGACGCCATCTCGCCCGGGTGGCGCTTGTGCGGCAGCTCGTCGCTGGTGTCGGAGACCTCGACCCGCAGCCGGCGGGACTTCTCGGCGCAGGCGACCTCGGCGACCAGGAGGGCGTCGCCGTCCGTGTGGACGAGGACGTTGGTGACCATCTCGGAGACCATCAGGACCGCCGAGTCGACCTGGTCCTCGTCCGCCCAGTCGTGCAGCAGCTGCCGCAGCTGCTGGCGCGCCTCCGCGATCCGCTCCGGCTCCGCCTGCGCGATCGTCATCAGGGTGCGGCGCGGGGCCTCCACCGCCGGGCCCGCGGGTCGGCGGGACAGCAGCAGGACGGCGATGTCGTCCTCGCGGCGGTCGGCGAGCGGGCCCGTCGTGTGGTGCGAGCCGGGCCCGTGGACGGCCTCCACGAGCGTGTCGGCGAGGTGCTCCAGGTCCTGGCCGTCGTGTTTCTCCAGGAGCGCCCTGACGCGCTCCCAGCCGCTGTCCAGGTCGTGGCCGCCGGTCTCCAGGAGACCGTCGGTGCAGATCATCAGGGTCTCGCCGGGATCCAGGGTGAGCCGGGTCGTCGGGTAGTCGGTGTCGGGGTCGATGCCGAGGGGCAGGCCGCCGGCCGTGGGCCGCAGCAGGACCGTTCCGTCGTTCATCCGGACCGCCGGGTCCGGATGCCCCGCCCGCGCGATGTCGACCGTCCCCGTCTCCAGGTCGACCTCCAGGTACAGGCAGGTCGCGAACCGCGGACCCCCGTTCTCCTCCGCGTCGTCCCCGTCCGTGATCCCGTACAGGAAGCGCGAGGCCCGCGACAGGACCGCGTCCGGCCGGTGCCCCTCGGAGGCGTACGCCCGCAGCGCGATCCGCAGCTGCCCCATCAGGCCCGCCGCCCGCACGTCGTGCCCCTGGACGTCGCCGATGACGAGGGCGATCCGCCCCGCGCCCCGCCCGCCCGTGCGGGAGGTGCCGCCGGGCAGCCGGATCATGTCGTACCAGTCGCCGCCGACCTGGAGCCCGCCGCCCGTCGGCACGTACCGGGCCGCCACCTGGATGCCCGGGATCCCCGGCCCGAGCACCGGCATCATCGTCCGCTGGAGGCCCAGCGACAGCTCGCGCTCCGACTCCGCCACGCCCGCGCGTGCGAGGGCCTGCGCCAGCATCCGCGCCACCGTCGTCAGCACCGACCGCTCGTCCGGCGTGAACGCCACCGGGTGCTTGAAAGCCGCCATCCAGGCGCCCATCGTCCGCCCCGCCACCACCAGCGGCACGAACGCCCAGGACCGCCGCCCGAAGCGCTGCGCCAGCGGCCACGTCATCGGGAAGCGGCGCAGGTACTCGTCCGGCGACGGCAGGTAGATCGCCCGCCCCGTCCGTACGACCTCCGCCGCCGGATAGTCCGTACCGACCGACATCGACGAGAACGGCCCCTCGTCGCCCTCGCTGTGCCCGTGGTGCCCGATCACCGTCAGCCGGTCGCCCGCCACGCCGAACACCGCGAGCCCGTCCGGCGAGAACCCCGGCATCGACAGCGACGCCGCCACCCGCAGCACCTCGGCCGTCGACCGCGCCTCGGCCAGCGCCCGCCCCGCGTCCAGCAGGAACGCCTCCCGCGAACGGCGCCAGTCACCCGTGATGGGCGTCCGCGCCGCCGTGCCCGGCAGCTGCTCGGCCACCTCCTGGATCGTGCCGACCAGCTGGTAGTCGTTCCCCTCGATCAGCGGCTTCGACCTGCTCCGAACGGTACGGATCACCCGCCCGTGCTCGTCCATGATCCGCAGCCGCGCCTCGGCGAGCGTGCCCTCCGCGACCGCGAGGTTCACCACCCCGTCGATCTCGTTCCAGTCGACCGGATGAAAACGCGACCGCACGGCCGCCTCCGTCAGCCGCACCGGCTCCGCGGGCAGCCCGAGCAGCCGGGCTGCCTCACCGTCGAGCGAGACGATCCCGGACGCGTTGTCCCAGCGCCACAGGCCCGTCGCGATCGCGGCCAGGACGTCCTCGGTGCGCATTGCCCCACTTTATGAATATCGGACACCAGGTCGCCACCGAGAGTATTCGAAATTCGATCTTGGCCCGGCCGGTACTCTGGGTGGGTCTGCCCTCGTGTCCTGTGACATCCGTGACAGGGGCCACAGGGCGGTCGCCCACCACCGAGATCCCGAAGACTGGATGAACGACGATGCATCGGTACAGGTCCCACACCTGCGGCGAGCTCCGCGCCTCTGACGTCGGCACCGACGTCCGGCTGAGCGGCTGGCTGCACAATCGGCGCGACCTGGGCGGCATCCTCTTCATCGATCTGCGCGACCACTACGGCATCACGCAGCTCGTCGCCCGTCCCGGCACCGCCGCCGCCGAGGTCCTCGACAAGCTGACGAAGGAGACCGTCGTCCGCGTGGACGGCAAGGTCGTCTCCCGCGGCGCGGACAACGTCAACCCCGAGCTGTCGACCGGCGAGATCGAGATCGAGGCCGCCACGGTCGAGGTCCTGGGCGCCGCCAAGCAGATCCCCTTCACCATCAACACGGACGACGGTGTCAACGAGGAGCGGCGCCTGGAGTACCGCTTCCTCGACCTGCGCCGCGAGCGCATGCACCGCAACATCATGCTGCGCTCCGCCGTCATCGCCTCCATCCGCTCCAAGATGGTGGCCCTCGGCTTCAACGAGATGGCGACCCCGATCCTCGCCGCGACCTCCCCCGAGGGCGCCCGCGACTTCGTCGTCCCGTCCCGCCTGAACCCGGGCAAGTTCTACGCCCTCCCGCAGGCGCCCCAGCAGTTCAAGCAGCTGCTGATGATCTCCGGCTTCGACCGGTACTTCCAGATCGCGCCCTGCTTCCGCGACGAGGACGCCCGCGCCGACCGCTCGCCGGGCGAGTTCTACCAGCTCGACGTCGAGATGTCGTTCGTCGAGCAGGAGGACGTCTTCCAGCCCATCGAGAAGCTCATGACCGAGCTCTTCGAGGAGTTCGGCGGCGGCCGCCACGTCACCTCCCCCTTCCCGCGGATCCCGTTCCGCGAGTCGATGCTCAAGTACGGCAACGACAAGCCCGACCTGCGCACGGCCCTCGAACTCGTCGACATCTCCGACGTCTTCGAGGCGTCGGAGTTCAAGGCCTTCGCCGGCAAGCACGTCCGCGCGCTCGCCGTCCCGAACACGGGCGACCAGCCCCGCAAGTTCTTCGACCAGCTCGGCGACTTCGCGGTCTCCCTCGGCGCGAAGGGCCTGGCCTGGGTCCGCGTCGGCGACGAGGGCGCCCTGACCGGCCCCATCGCCAAGTTCCTCACCGAGGAGAACATCAAGGTCCTGACCGAGCGCCTCGGTCTGGAGCCCGGCCACGCGATCTTCTTCGGCGCCGGCGAGTTCGACGAGGTCTCCAAGATCATGGGCCCGGTCCGGGTCGAGGCCGCCAAGCGCGCCGGCCAGTTCGAGGAGAACGTCTTCCGCTTCGCGTGGATCGTCGACTTCCCGATGTACGAGCGGGACGAGGAGACCGGCAAGATCGACTTCTCGCACAACCCGTTCTCCATGCCGCAGGGCGGCCTCGAGGCCCTGGAGACCCAGGACCCGCTGGACGTCCTCGGCTGGCAGTACGACATCGTCTGCAACGGCATCGAGCTCTCCTCCGGCGCCATCCGGAACCACGAGCCCGAGATCATGTTCAAGGCCTT
The DNA here is from genome assembly GCF_042262805.1 of Streptomyces sp. NPDC056361. Taxonomy (NCBI): domain Bacteria; kingdom Bacillati; phylum Actinomycetota; class Actinomycetes; order Kitasatosporales; family Streptomycetaceae; genus Streptomyces; species Streptomyces sp. NPDC056361. The sequence continues at coordinate 6,695 of NZ_JBHJQI010000162.1, read as the reverse complement.
CGAGATCGCCGGCTACTCCAAGGAGACCGTCGAGCACGAGTTCGCCGGCATGCTCCGCGCCTTCGAGTACGGCGCCCCGCCGCACGGCGGCATCGCCCCCGGCGTCGACCGCATCGTCATGCTCCTCGCCGACGAGCCCAACATCCGCGAGACCATCGCCTTCCCGCTCAACGGCAACGCCCAGGACCTCCTCATGGGCGCCCCCACCGAGCTCGACGAGTCCCGCCTGCGCGAGCTCAACATCCAGCTCCGCAAGCCCGTCGAGAAGAAGACCACCGACATCACGGACGCGGTCCACCCGGACGCGGCGCGCTAAGCACCCCGTCTGACGCGGAAGGGCCCGGAATCCCCTCGGATTCCGGGCCCTTCGGCATGCGTGGCGGAGGTCGGCCGAGTCGGTTGTCAGGCGGTCGATGGTCGGCAACGCACTCGTCAGGCGGCCCGGCCGCGTATGCGGGTGGCGCGGACGACCGGACCCCTACGCGTCGTCCGCGAAGATCTCCTCGGCCGTGGCTGCCGTGACCGCGCGGGTGAGCCAGAGGCGCAGTGTCTCAAGGTCGTCGCAGGTGGTGACGCGGGCGCGAACGTCGTCGGGAACGTCGAGGCCGCGCTGCTCCAGAACCAGCAGTACGGCGGCGGCGCTGGCCTCGGCGCGACCTTCGGCCTTGCCCTCGGTTCGGCCTTCCTCCCGGAGTTCTTCGGAGAGGTACGACTTGTAGAAGGAGAGGTCCGTGGCCACCAGGTTCCTCCAGATCTCCTGAGCCGGGCGCTTGCTCAGCCCCTGCGCGGTGAATTCGATGAGGGGGTCGGCGACGTCCTCGGGCAGGTCGCGCAGTGCGGTGGAAGGTGCCTTCAGTATGTCACCGATGCCCGGATCGCCCGCGTGGGTGAGGGTCGCCAGGGTGGCCAGTGCCAGGTCTCCCCGGGCCCGGACCGGGTCGGTGATCACCGGCATGTTGTGCGGGCCCACGACGGTGGGGCGGATGACGAGGGTGGGCATGTCGGGCGGCCCGCTCGCCACCTCCTGCCCGGCCCATTCGGCTGTGGCCCGGTCTTGGCAGACGACGAGCAGAGCGGTCGGCAGCCGGTACTTCGACCACAGGTAAGCGGCGTAGTACGCCCAGCTCGCGTGCTTGTCGGGGTCCTTCTTGCCCTGGGACTCGATGGCGAGGAGCAGGGAGCCCTTCGCCGCGCCGTCGAGCTTCAGGAGGGTGTCCACGCGGCGTTCGACGGGTCTCGTCTCGGTGAGGTCGGTGGGCAGGAGGACGGCTTCCACGGGGGTGGGCAGCCGGATTCCCAGCTGCCGTGACAGGCGGCTGAAGAGCATGGGGTCTTGCTGGAAGATCCGGTGCAGCGCCTCGTGGGGCGGGTTGACCATGGAGGTTCCCCGGAGTGTCACGTGCTGCGTGCGCAGCCGGCGCAGGTGCCCGGTTCGGGGCCTCGGTAGGCGCGGTCGCAGATGTCGCAGTTCTGGAGGGGGTGCCGGGTGGCCGGGTCGCGCGGCGGGCGGAAGGGCGGTAGGGGCGGGAGCTGGGCCGCGAGGCGGTGGGCGAGGAGGGCGGCGGGGCGGTGGAGGGGTTCCGGGGGGAGGGTGGTGGTGAGGGCGCGGTGGACGGATTCGGGGGTGAAGTCGCGCTCCAGCCAGGTGACGACGCCCGGTGCGAGGTGTTCGGCGTCCGTGGCGGAGATCAGGAGGCGGGGGTCGGTCCTGCGGAGGTCGCAGAGGACCCCGACGGCCGTCCGGAGGAGGTCGGGCGTGGGGTAGGCGGGCTGCGGAACGGCCGGTAGGGCGGCGCGTCGGCGGGGTTCCCGCTGTTCGCGCCGTCGGGACGTCGGCTCCTGCGTCTCGCGCCGTCGGGGCGAGGGCGCCTGTGTCTCCCGGCGGCGTGGTGGGGGCTCCTGCGTCTCCCGGCGTCGTGGTGGGGGCTCCGGCTCGGGCCTCGGCCGGGGGCCGTCCCCGCCGCCGGTGCGGCTGGAGGGGGCGCTCGTGCGGCCGAGGCCCCCGCCCGTACGGCCCGGGCGGTTGCAGGAGACCGTGCGGGTCACCATCCGTCCGGCCGGCGTGCGGTCCTTGCTGCGGCGCAGGTAGCCATGGGCCTCCAGCTCGCGCAGGGCGGCGGAGATCCGGGTCCTGCCCTCCGGGAAGCGGCGGGCCAGTGACCTGATGTCCACGGGGGATCCGGCCGGCAGCGACTGGATGTGCGTCGCGAGTCCGATCGCCGTCAGCGAGAGCGCCTCGTGCTGGGCGAGGTGGTTGCCGACGACCGTGAAGTGAGTGGAGTGAGGTGTGTTCTCGTGCACCACTCCGGCCGAAGTCCCCCGGGAAGGGTGGTTCTTGGCCTCGTCACGGGACGCGGCGGGCGCCTGGGCGCTAGGGTTCTGGCTATCCATCGGGAAGCGTTCTCTTCCTTGGTGGTCAGGCCCTCGCACTGGGATGGCCGTCCCGGCGAGGGCCGACGCATGTCTGCGTTCGGCTCTGTTGGGCAGAGCGTAGATCAAACAACCCACCACTTAGCCAGCCGAGTTGGCGTTCTTCACTCGTGTGAGTGAGAGCCCGCTTCCGGGAGGGAAAGGGTGGGGCTTGGAGGGGTTTCTTTCTCTCTCGGGTTACTTAGGGAGACCGACCACGGCACCGGTGACCAGGCCCTTGGACCCCGGTGATCCGGTGACGTCGAACTCGGCCCACACCGTCTTCTGCGGTACGGGCCCGAGCCTCACGCCCCACCGGTCCGCGAGCGCCTCCACCAGTAGCATTCCGCGCCCACCGTCGTCGTCCGGCGGCGTCGTACGGAGCCGAGGAAGGGTCTCCGCCCGGGTGTCCGTCACCTCGATCCGGAGGCTCTGCGGCGACGTCCGCAGCACGAGACGGAAGTTCCGGCCGCCGACCCTGCCGTGCGTCGCCGCGTTCGCCGCCAGCTCGGCCACGACCTGCGGTGCCGCCTCGGTCACGCCGTACGGCAACTCCCTGTCCCGGAGCCACTCCACCGCGAGCAGGCGCGCGAGGCGGGCTCCGCGGGGAGTGGGCGAGAGGAGGACGCCGAAGTGGGCTGGTGAGGGGGGTACTTGGGTGGTGTTCTTCTGATTCACGTCACTGAGCGTGGCCGCCCTCGCCTAGCGTGAACAGTGACGGCGTCGATGCGTACGGTGACTGTCCGGGGCTTGTCCACTGCTGTCCGGGCTGTCCGGACCCGCCCCCGGGGTAGGGGTGCCGCGCCGTGAAGGGGTGAGGGAAGGGTGCGGGTATGTCGGTGGATGGCGGGGCGCAGCGACTCAAGAGCGAGGCGGACGAGCCGGGGTGGGAGGTCGACCCGGACGACGACTGGGGTGTGGCTGTCGTCGCCACCGTGGGACGGCAGTTGAGGCTTCGGAGGGAAGCGGTGGGAATGCGCGCCGCCGAGGTGGGGGCGGCCACCGGCTACGGCGAGGACCTCATCTACAAGATCGAGAGCGGGAAGCGGATCCCACGCCCCGAGTTCCTGGACAAGGCGGACGAGGTGTTGGGGGCGTGTGGCCTGCTCTCGGCCATGAAGGAGGACGTGGCGAAGGTCCGGTACCCGAAGAAGGTGCGGGCGCTGGCGAAGATGGAGGGTACGGCGGTGGAGATCGGGGTGTACGAGTGCAACATCATCGCCGGTCTGTTGCAGACGCCGGAGCACGCCAGGGCCGTGATCGAGGCGGCGCAGCCTCCGTACTCGCAAGACGATGTGGAGCGCATGGTGGCCGCTCGTGTGGCCCGGCAGTCCGTATTCGAGCGGGATCCTGCGCCCGCGCTCAGTTTCGTGCTGGAAGAGGCCCCGTTGAGGCGCCCCCTCGGAGGCACAATGGTGTGGCGAGGGCAGCTCGAACGTCTGTTGGAGGTGGGCCGATTGCGTAACGTCACGCTCCAGGTGATGCCGACGCGCAGCGAGGTTCATTCCGGTCTGGACGGCAGGATCGAGCTGCTGAAGTTCGCGGACGGTACGGCGGTGGGGCGCTCCGATGGAGCGTTCAGCGGGCGGCCGGTTTCCGACCTGAGGCAGCTCCGCATCCTTGAGCTGCGCTATGGCACCATCCGGGCGCAGGCCCTCCCCCCACGGGAGTCGCTGGCCCTCATTGAGCAACTGCTGGGAGAGACATGATCCGCAATGCCTCCGCCGGGGACGCTTCCGAACTGGCGTGGTTCAAGAGCAGCTATAGCGGCGGCAACGACGGCGAGTCCTGCGTCGAGGTCGCCTGGCGCAAGAGCAGCTACAGCGGCGGCACCGACGGCGAGTCCTGCGTCGAGGTCGCCACCACTCCCGCCACCGTCCACGTCCGCGACTCCAAGGACACCGGCGGGCCCCAGCTCGCCGTCTCCGCCGGGTCCTGGGCCGGGTTCGTCGCCTACGCGACCGGCGGCTGACCGGCCCGTCCCGTCCCGTCCACAGCAAGTCACAGCCCATGCCCATGCCCCTGACAGGGTCGGTGCCTAGCGTCCGGGGCATGAGCGAGAAGAGCGAATTCCAGGGGCCCGCGCACAAGAAGGACATGACGCGGCGGCGGCTGATGGTGCTCGGTGGAGGGGCGGTGGTCGCCGCCGGGATCGGGACCGCCGCGGTGGCGTCGGCCTCCGCCGGGACGGCCGGGGGACGGGACGAGGCCAAGGCGAAGGGCAAAGGCGGAGAGGTCTGCTACCGGTTGACCTCCGAGACGACCGAAGGCCCGTACTACATCGACGCGGACAAGATCCGGAGGGACATCACCGAGGATCGTGAGGGCATCCCGATGACCTTGCGCCTCAAGGTGATCGACTCCGACACCTGCGAGCCGCTGAAGGGTGCCGCCGTCGACATCTGGCACTGCGACGCACTCGGGATCTACTCCGGGTACGAGAGTCTCAGCACGGGCGGTGGTGGCGGGGCTCCCGGGGGCGGCACGCCTCCGACCGGGACGCCTCCGACCGACGCTCCCACCGGTACGCCGCCCACTGGTACCCCGCCCACCGGCGGCCCCGGCGGCGGTGGGGGTGGCGGGCACGAGGAGCCGACCGACGACAAGCGGTACCTGCGGGGCACGCAGCTCACCGACAAGCACGGGTACGTGGAGTTCCGGACGGTCTTCCCCGGCTGGTACCGGGGGCGTTGCGTGCACGTCCACACCAAGGTGCACGTGGGCGGGAAGATGACGAAGGCCGGGTACGAGGGCGGGCACACCTGCCACACCGGCCAGCTGTTCTTCGCCGAGAGCGCCGTACTGGACTCGGCGGAGGTCGCCCCGTACTCCACCAGCACCACCGAACGCACGACTCTCGACGACGACACCATCTACCCGGGCAACGGCGCCGAGGGCGGCCTGCTCACCCTCGCGTACCCCAAGGGGAAGATCGCCAAGGGCGTCCGGGCCACGCTCACGATGGGGGTCGACCCCGACGAGACCCACACGGGGACCGACGCGGGAGCGCAGCCGGGAGCCTCGGCCTCGCCCTCCGCCTGACCCGGGCGTCTCCCGCGCCGGCGCGTCGGACAGCCGTGTCACCCGCAGGGGTGAAGGCCGAGGATTTCCCGCTGCGCCGGCCGTGGCATATGCCAGCGTGCCTTCCACGGCGACAGTGACGAACCCGGTCTCGCAGACCGGGGAGTACGCACCGTGGAAGGCGCCAACGACCCGGGAGGAGTCCGCCGTGAGCGTCCTGACGCAGGAGGGGTTCGAGGAACTCGCCCGTCTTGGCGAGCGTGTGGACGAGTCCCTGCGCCTTGAGTTCATCAACGGGAAGATTGCGGAGAAGGCCGCGCCGGACGGCGACCACGGGCGGATCATCGAGTGGCTCACGCGCCTGTGCATTCAGGTCGACGCCGGCTGGTGGCTCTATCCCGATCAAGGGCTGCGGATCGAGAAGTACCGCAAGGGCAACGCTCGTCCCGACGGTTGTCTCGCGCCGAGCGACACCTTCGTCGGTCAGGGAGAGTGGGCCAGTCCTGACGGGGTTCTCATGACCGTCGAAGTCACTTCCGGCGACTCGGACACCGGGCGGCGTGACCGGGTGGAGAAGCCGCGTGCCTACGCCGAGACCGGCATCCCCGTCTACCTGCTGATCGACAGGACCGCGGGCGAGGTCAAGGTCCACTCCCAGCCGGACGGGGAGCGGTACGAGATGGTCGCGACCGTGCCGTTCGGCAAGACGGTCACGCTGCCGGAGCCGGTGGGGATGGAGCTCGACACGGAGCCGCTGAAGAACTGGGTCGGCTGAGGTTCCCGCGCGGGTGGTCACACTTCTCGGCCCCGCTCCGTCAGTGCAGTGTCCGGCTCGGTCGAGGCGGACACGGAGAAGGCCTAAGGAGCCGAAGAGATGGTCGCCGAGATGTCCACCACCGCCGTAGTCGTCACCGCTGTCGCCGCGTTCATGGCCGGGTTCTCGGGGGCGTCGATCTTCTTCAAGGCGAAGTTCGTCGTCGAGCCGCTCGCCGAGTACGGGGTGCCGCGTACGTGGTGGAACTGGCTCGGTGCCGCCAAGGCCGCCGGGGCCGTCGGGCTCGTCGTCGGGTTCTGGGTCCCGGTGATCGGGACCCTCGCCGCGATAGGGCTGATCCTGTACTTCGCCGGCGCCGTGATCACCGTGCTCAGGGCCCGCGCCTACGGCCACGCGCCCTTCCCGCTGGTCTACATGGCGCCCGCCGTCGCCGCCCTGGCCCTGACCTGGTGAGCACCAAGAAGAAGGCCGCCGCCCCGAGCACCGGGGC
>NZ_JBHJQI010000161.1:0-19585 GCF_042262805.1 Streptomyces sp. NPDC056361 | reverse complement strand
CTCCCGTACCGGGATACCGGCCATTCAGGCCAGCAGCCGGCTCCAGGTGCGGGCGTCCGCCACGCCGTCGGCCGGCAGGCTCGCCGAGGTCTGGAACGCCCGCACCCCCGCCTCGGTGCCCGAGCCGAAGCTGCCGTCGACGACCAGCGTCTGACCGCGCGCGTTGAGCTGGCCCTGCAGCGCCTTCACCGCGTCGCCCTGCGCTCCGCGCGCGAGCGGGTTGGCGAGCTGGTGCCAGGTCTGGTTTCCGGCCACGCCGTCGACCCCGGCCCGGTTGGTCGTCTGGAAGGCCCGCACCGCGCTCTCGGTCGCCGGCCCGAAGGAGCCGTCGGCCACGACCGTGGCGCCCCGGGAGTTGAGCAGGTACTGCAGCGACCTGACGCGCTCGCCCGAGTCGCCGAGCCGTGCCACCGGCCAGCCGCCCCACGCCGGGCTGCCGCCGATCCGGGCGGCGACGTCGGCCCTGAGCTGCGGCAGCAGCGCGTACAGCCGGTCGCCGGGGCACTCGGTGTTGTTGAAGTCCCGGTGCCCGAAGATCTGGTAGGCGCGCAGCCCGTACTGGGAGCAGATGTACGCGCAGAGGTCGACCAGCTTCGCGTACTGCGCCGACCGCGGGTCCACCGACGTGTACGTGCCCTCGTTCTCGATGCCGACGGCGACGGTGTTCTGGCCGGTGCAGTGCGCCGACTCGACCTGCTGGGTACCGGCGGCCAGCGCGGCGACGCTGGAGTGCCGGCCCTCGGTGATCCAGCCGCCGCGGCTGATCGTGAAGTGCTGGCCCGAGTCGATCCAGCCCCGCGCGTCCATGTGGTCGGCCTGGATCGACCGGGACAGCTCGAAGGCGTGCGCCTGCGAGTAGTCGGTGCTGTTCGGGGTCGCGGTGTGATGGACGATGATCTTCTGCGGCCCGGTGGCCAGCAGCTTCACCGGGGTGCTCGGCTCGCGGGCGCCCCAGGCCACGCACCCGGAGATCACCGGTCCGGCGAGCGCGGCCCCCGCGGCGGCGCGCGCGGTCCCCGGCAGCGCGGTCCCCAGGACCGCTCCGGCACCGAGGGCGAAGGCCCCGGACAGCAGCGCGCGCCGTCGCGGACGCGGCATCGGCAGGTCGCTCATCGTCTCTCCCCATGTGTTCGGCCGCCGCCCCGCACAACGCGGAGCGGCGGCCGAATGCTATGAGCAACCCCCCTGTCCCATCAGCGAGTCCCGCACCTCAGACTTGGGCGAGTCGGCTTCTCGGGACGCCCCGGGATCCCGCCGGGCATCGCCGCCTCAGGGCTGCGGGGCGTCCTGCGAGGGGTCGCACTCCTGCTCCTTGGCCTTCGGGATCACTCCGCAGATGGAGATGCTCGAAAGGGGGTACTCGGCCACCGACAGCATCCGCGTGTAGGTGTCGCGGTCCACCCGGATGGTGGACTCCTCCGTCCGGCTGCCCTTGTCGGTGATGATCACACCGTCGCCGATCGCCCCGTTCTCCAGCCGCCCCCAGACCGCCTGGCAGGCGGCGCTGTGCCGGAGCTGGATCCGCAGCCCGCGCAGGTAGAGGAGCCGGACGGTCTTCGCGTCCCACTGGCAGTTCATCGTCTGCGGTTCGCGCCCGAGGCAGGACTCCCCGGAGCAGCCGGGCAGGGGGTGGTCGGACTCGGCGCCGGGCGTGCGCTCGGCCGCGCCCTGGGCCATCACCTCCGAACTCTCGCCGCTCGCTGCCGGCTTACCCGCGTCCGACCGCGCGCCGTCCGGAGCGGACTTCACTCCGAGGACGGCGATCACGATCAGGGCGCCCACGACCGCGCCGATCGCCATGTGGACGAGCGGCCGCACCCGCCCGGCGGGGCGGGGCCCGGGCCAGGCGGCGCGGTCCGGATCCGGCGCGGCGCCGGTGGCCGTGGCCGGGCCTCCGGCGGGCTCCGCGGCCGGACCGGCCCCGGCCCGCGCGGACCCGTCTGCGCCGTCGGGCTCTCGGGACGAGGTCGGCGCGCCACCCGGCGCGGGCCGCTCCTCCCGTACGGGTCCCCTCTCCCGTACGGGTTCCCCATCCCGTACGGGCTTCCCCCGGCCCGCCGGCTCCTCCGGCCCCGGCGCCGTCGCGCCCCGGCCCTCGTCCTGCCCCTCGCCCTGGCCCTCCGGGCCCAGGCCGTCCGTCCCCTCTCGCTCTCCCCGCTCCGGCTCCTGCTCCCCCTGGACCTCTGGCCCGGCTCCCTCGCGTCTGCTTCTGCGGGCCAGCTTCTCGGCGTGTTCCCAGAGGGCGATCAGGGGCGTGGGGTCCTGTCCGACCACGTCCGCGAGCTGCTGGATCGCGGCGCGGCTCGGCCACTGCTTCCCGTTGAGGAAGCGCTCCCAGGACGAGCGGCTGTAGTGCGTCTTCTCGGCGAGCCGGCCGTAGCTCAGACCGAACTCCTCCTTGATCCGGCGCATCCCCACCAGGACCCGTTCGCGGACGGCCCTGAGCTCGGCGTCCCGCCGACGCCGCTCGTCCCGGGCCTGCTTCTCGACAGCAGTCATTCGAAGCCTCTCCCCCGTGTTGCCCCCCCTTGCAGGCAAGGGAGTTCATGAACAACTTGCCGCTACCCGCGGCAGGACTTTGTCACACAGGGACACCCGCGACACGGCGGACTCACAGACCTCCAGGGCCCGCGCGGGTGATCCGCGCCACAAACATCCGCGGGGCGCGAGTCGTCCCGCCCCCATCCCGTCCCGCACGCCCCCGGCGTCCCGCGCGTCCCGGTCCCGTCCCGTATCGCTCGCGAGAGGCTCCGAAGCAACCGCCCCGGCAGCACCATGACTTCGGCCGCTCCCCGATCCACCGCGAAGACAAGGACTCCGAGTGATACCCACCCGAACGCCGGACCTCCGGCGCCGCCTGCCGCTCGCCCAGGCGGCGCTCGTGCTGGCCGCCGCCCTGCTCGCCGTGCTGGCGCCCTCCGTCCCCGCGCACGCCCTGGACTCCACCACCTGGATCCAGCGCAACCTCGCGGGCATCGGCTATCTGTCGGCCAGTGGGATCGACGGCGTCTACGGCGCGCAGACCACCGCCGCGGTCCGCTCCTTCCAACAGGACAACGGGCTCGCCGAGGACGGCGACTACGGCAGCCGCACCGAACTCGCCCTGCACAACAAGGTGAAGGAGGTGCAGCGCAAGGCCGGCGCCACGGCCGACGGCGCGTACGGCGACGGCACCAAGTCCAAGGTGACGTCCTGGCAGCAGGCGAACGGCCTGTCCGCCGACGGTGTCGCGGGCCCCGCGACCATGAACGCGATGCGGGTGGCCCGTACCGTGAAGATCACCGCACAGTGGAAGATCACCGAGCACGGCTGGTCCGTGAGCGGCCAGTTCGGCTGCCTCGACAACCTCTGGATCCGCGAGAGCACGTGGAAGGTGTACGCGACGAACCCCTCGTCCGGCGCCTACGGCATCCCGCAGTCCCTGCCCGGCGACAAGATGGCCGTGGCGGGCCCCGACTGGCAGACCAACCCGGCCACCCAGATCGAGTGGGGACTCGACTACATCAAGTCCCGCTACAGCACTCCGTGCGGGGCATGGTCCTTCTGGCAGTCCCACAACTGGTACTAGGAAAAGAGGAGTTCACCATGACATCGGCATCCGACCTGTCCCGCCGCTCACTGCTGCGCTTCGGCGCCGGGGCGGCTGCGGCCACCGGTCTGGCCGTCGGCGGCGGTCTGGTCCTGGCTTCCCCGGCCGCCGCGTACGGCTGGCCCTCGCAGCTCGCCCAGGGCGCGAGCGGCGCGGCCGTCACGGAGCTCCAGATCCGGATCGCGGGCTGGGCGGCGAGCTCGGCCCAGCAGACGTACGTCACCGTCGACGGCCAGTTCGGCCCCGGCACCGGCGCGGCGCTGCGCCGCTTCCAGGCGGCGTACGGGCTCTCCGCCGACGGGGTGGCCGGGCCCCAGACCTTCAGCCAGCTCAACGCGCTGGAGAGCTCCGACGGCTCGACCGCGCACTTCGACTTCTCCGAGTTCCAGAGCAAGGACGGCTCAGGCTTCTCGGGCGGCAAGGTGGGCGCGGCGACCGTGAAGGAGAACGTGCGCCGCAACATGTACAAGCTGGAGGCGCTGCGCAAGAAGTGCGGCGACCGGGCCGTCACGATCAACTCCGGCTTCCGCAGCATCTCCCACAACTCCTCGGTGGGCGGCGCCTCGAACTCCATGCACCTGTACGGCATCGCCGCGGACGTCGCCATCTCCGGGCTGTCCACGAAGAGCATCTACCAGAAGGCCGAGACCTGCGGATACTCGGGTCTGGAGACGTACACGGTGTCGTGGCAGCACGTGGACTCCCGGGTCGAGTACGCGTACGGCTCGCAGTCGTGGTGGTGGGAGGACGGCGTGGCCTGAGCCCGTACGCGTGCCCGCCACGGCGGGCACATGAGGTGCGACGTGGATCACGGTCATAGGTGGTGCGGAGCGGAACCGGATATGCGCGCTTCCCCTCTCTAGGTCTGGCAATGCCGTGCGGACCCTCCCCCCCGGGTCCGCACGGCTCCTCGCGGCAGTTGCTCAGCGGCGTGGGCGCGGCCCTCATCTGGAGGCGTTCTTCGGTTGCGTGTACTAGGCGGCGATGCGGCCGGCGGAAGTCATTCACCTCCGGTTCGAGCAGTGTCATCTGCCCGAGACCGGGTGGGGCATGCTCAACCTGTCTGGTGGTGTCGTCACCGCAGGCATTGAGGTCCTCTTCCGTCACTACGCCAAGTTCCTGGACGGCGTCCGGGAGCGGGAAACCAGTGAGATGAACTGGGAGTTTCGGCGTAAATGCGACCCGTTCCTGCAGGGGACGAGCGAGAGGCGCCTGGCAGGTGAAAGCCCGGCTCAGGCGCCTCTTTTCGTGCCTCTAGAAGAAGCCGAGCTTCTTCGGCGAGTAGGACACCAGCAGGTTCTTCGTGTGCTGGTGGTACACGCCTCGCATGGCCGCTGACCAGCGGAAACGGCCCCGATTGGGCCAAGCTGCAGGCGGCTGGTCCGCGTATGGCCCGGATCTTGGTCGGCACGGAAGACCCCTGACCGTCGCCCCGTGGCGGCGGCCAGGGGGCACACAAACGAGGGGTGTGCCGACAGGGCTCCACGGAGCATGCCTCGACATGACGCTGGACTGCCGACCGCCGATATAAGTGCGAACCATGGCGGCATCGCAGCCCTTCAGCCGTGCGGAGCTGGCCGACGGGCCTGACCCAGCGGAGCGGCGTGCCGATTACTCCGGGCGAGGGCTGATGGTGCTTCGGCAGCCCAACTTCGGGTATCGGCGGAGAGCCGCCGGTCATGGGCGAAGCGGCGAGCGGCTGCCTTGTGCTTCCTGAGCATGAGGGATCAAGGACCAGCAACAGTAGCGCGGCCTCGACTCCTTCAGCAGGACGTACGACGGGGCTCCGGCGACCCCGTACCGCCCGGTCGCGGCTGGACAGCGCGTGATGTCGGCGCGGACGGCCGTCAGGCGGCCCGCGTACTCCTCGGCGATACCACCCACCAGGAGGTCCATCGCCCAGCCGGGATCGATCGCCTTGGGCCATGTCCCGGGTGAAGTACGTGAGGACCTGGGCGTCGCTCATCCCGAGGATGAAATCGAACTCCGCGTCCTCGCGGGGTTGGTGCACCCGCTTCACCACGAAAGCTCCTGACCTCGCGTTCCGTCGTTCCACCCAAATCATCCCCCGCGCGCCGCGAACCCGACGCTCAGCTGGTTCCCCTCGGTCGGCCCGGCCCTGGACCTGTCCGACCCTCAGCGCCCGACCCGTAGGCGTACGGGCGCGACTTCCCGCTCGTACAGCGGCAGCGACACACCGGACGGCCGGCGGGACGTCCGACACACGCCCTACGTCAGCGCATCGCCTGCCAGGTCGTCCTCGTCCCCGGCCAGCCGCTCCGGACCTGCCGGAGCGGTCCGCGGCGAGCTCCCGGCCCGCAGGGCAGCGACCTCGCCCCGGAGCTCAGCCAGTTCCCGGTGCAGTGCCTGGATGGCGACGATGGCCACGCCGTTGGCGTCGGTGCAGCAGATCGTCCTGTCGTTCTCACCCACCCCGAACGCTTTCCACCAGTCCTGCGCCATGGGTCCCAGGTGGCGTACGTGGGGAGGGTCCCAGTGATATCGCCACGTGCTGACGGGCAGCCGCACCACCTGTTCCAGCACCCGGTAGCCATTGACCGGATCGCTGGCGCCCACCACCTCCGGCACGGCCCCCGACGCCAGGCCAGAGGCGGAAGCGCCCTGTCGAAGACGCTTCCTGACCAGGGGCGGCATCCGCAGCCCGGCCAGGGTTTCCCTCAACCACCGGCCGCTCATCGTTCCCAGACCACCGCGACGACGTCGGTCTTCAGCCCGCGATCCGAGAAGAGCAGGCTGCCCCCTCCACCGCGGTTGGCCGGGTGGCTCACCGGGAGTTGGACGAGACCATTGCCCAGCCCGCTGCTGTGGGTGGTCTCACCGACCGCCGTGACGTCCCGCTCCTGGTTGATCATCGTGGTGTCGTAGGCGGGATTCCCGACCGCCAGCACGTTCGTGCTCGCCACGGCCGGAACGCTCAAGGCGCCCGTGCAGGTGGCCGCCGTGGCCGACAGCACCAGCAGGCGACGGGTGACGCGCTTCGTGGACATGGGAGGCTTCCTTTCGGTCGGGACGCCGTGTGCGTCCGCGATACCTCTAACGGCCTAACGGCGCGAAAGGTACGTGGCCTGCGCGCCGCGCTCAGGCCGCGGGCACCGAAGCTGCCAGTACTACGTGACACCAGCGCCGCCCGCCGGCGGCATCACATCCATGCCGGACGCGCAATCGCGAGGGGTCTCGTCCGCTCGATCACCGTCGTGCGCGACGGATTCAAGTCCTCGGGGGAGCGATCATCACCTGCCCGCGAGTACGGGTGAAACGCCGCTGTTCGGCGCACGACGCAGCGAGAATCCGACAGCCTGAACGAGGGGCCATGTGAATCCGGCTACTTCAGTGCGACAGGCATCAGGGCGTCTCACGACGGCGGCATAAGTGCCACGGGCGTGTCATCGAGGCTGAGGCTGTGCCACGAATCTGAGGACCTACATCCGTGTAGGGTCTCGTGGCTCGTGGCATGACGCAGCGTGCTGACTCACTCCCCAGCTTCAGGTGGGCAAATCCGTAATACCGTGTCGGAGCCAGGCAAGCCCTGACATCATCCGCGAATGATCGTCACACCGATACCCGGCGCTCACCGCGGCAACGTCCTCCAGGTGCTCCGGAGCGTTCACACCGCCGCCATCAACCTGGGCAACTACCACCAGCCCGAAGAGAACCTGCTCAAGTACCTGACTTGGGCGACAGAGTCGGTCCGCGTCCTAAACTCGCAGATCCGCCCCAAGGACATCGACGCGCTCGTCCGCACCCCGCAATACTGGGCCCTGCTCGCCGGCGCGGGGCAGATCAACGGCCGGCTGGAGGCTGCGCTGTCGAATGGGCTCATCGACCTTGAGGTCCGCCAGCGCGTGGAAGCGTTCGACCTGGCGGTCAAGGCGTTCACGGAACAGATGACTCGATGGCCCGAGTCCACCTCCGTGCTCGTGCTCGACACAGGGCTGTTCATCAAGCACCCGACGAAGTTCGAAGAGACCGACTTCGCTGCCCTGGCCGGCACCGAACGAGATATCCGGATCGTCGTACCGATGGTCGTCGTGGAAGAGCTGGACCGGCTCAAAGAGTCCGGCAATCAGCAGGTCCGTTGGCGCGCGGGCTACAGCCTCGCAGTACTCGACCGGCTTCTTGAAGAGCGGGCGCCTCTGCCCACGGCCACGGTGGAAATCCTCATGGACAACCCCGGGCATGCGCGGCTGTCGGAGGCGGATGACGAGATCGTGGACCGAGCGCTCACCGTGCGCACGATGGCGGCTGGCCCAGTCCGACTGATCACGTACGACACGAGCATGGCGATGCGAGCGAAGTTCGCGACCCTGCCCGTACTGAAGCTGCGCACGGGCGCAGGCACTGGCAAGGAGCCGGGGAAGAAATAGAGCCCCTCACGCACCAGCGGGGCGCGAGCCACCCAAGCGTCCCCGCGTCATGGCGGAGCGCAGGTCAGGCCGTGAACGGGCGAGCAGCAAGGAGTTCTTGGACCTCGCGCAGAACCGTCGAGGGCGGCAGGGTGCCGTCGACGACGAGCTGGGCGCACGTCCAGGAAGCGCAGCCGGACGCCGGGCTGCCCCGGATCCCGTGTCGTACGGTCTGAATCGCGGCCGCCCACCGTCCGCAACGGGTCTCACCGGACCCGGCGGTGCCGCTGGTACGGCCGAAAGATCTGAACCAATACCGGGAATCAGGCCGCGACGAGCTCCTGCTCGCGGTCCGGCGTCTTGACCTTGGGCTTCTTGTTCGGCAGCGAGAGCCGGAAGACCTTGTGCCACGCGGAGAACACCTGCTTGGGCAGCGGCCCGGTGACGTACTCCAGCTCGTACTTTTCGAACAGCGCGCGCACCTTCACCGCGACCTCGGCGTACCGGTTGCTCGGCAGGTCCGGGAACAGGTGGTGCTCGATCTGGTGCGACAGGTTGCCGGTCATGAAGTGCATGGCCCTGCTGCCGCTGATGTTCGCCGAGCCCATCATCTGGCGCAGGTACCACTGGCCGCGAGTCTCGCCCTTGATCGACCGGCGCTCGAAGACCTGCACGCCCTCGGGGAAGTGCCCGCACATGATCACCGAGTGGGACCAGATGTTGCGGACCAGGTTCGCGGTGAACGTGGCGGCGAGCGTGGTGAGGAACGACGGGCCCGACAGCAGCGGGTGGATCACGTAGTCCTTGAGCACCTGCTTGCGGATCTTGCGGCCCACGGCCTTGGCCCGCGCGCGGAACTCCGGGTTCTTGCGGCGGCGCCTGTGCAGGTTCTTGCCGAGCTCCAGGTCGTACGCCGCGATGCCGTACTCGAAGAAGCAGGCGTTGATGAAGTTCCACAGCGGCTGGCCTAGGTGGAACGGGTGCCACCTTTGGTCCTCGTCGACGCGCATGATGCCGTAGCCGAGGTCGTTGTCCTTGCCGATCACGTTGGTGTACGTGTGGTGCAGCTCGTTGTGCGAGTGCTTCCACTGCTCGGACGGCGAGACGTGATCCCACTCCCAGGTGGTGGAGTGGATCTTCGGGTCCCGCATCCAGTCCCACTGGCCGTGCAGGATGTTGTGGCCGATCTCCATGTTGTCCATGATCTTCGCCACGGACAGACCGGCGGTGCCGAGCAGCCACGCGGGCGGGAAGAACGAGAACAGCAGCACGCCCCTGCTGACCAGCTCGAGCTTGCGCTGCGCCGAGATGACCTTACGGATGTAGGCCGCGTCCTTCTCGCCACGGTCGGCGATCACCTCGTCGCGGATCGCGTCCAGCTCGCGGCCAAGCTCCTCGATCTGCTCCGCGGTCAGGTGGACGGTGGGGTCGATGGCGGTCAAGGTTGTTCCTACCGTTCGATGTCGCAGGGGCCCGCCGCGGCGGACACGCAGGTCTGGATGAGGACACCCGGCTCGGCCTCGGTGATCTCGCCGGAACGCATGTCGCGGACGGCGCCCGCCTTGAGCGGCGTGACGCAGCCGAAGCAGATTCCCATGCGGCACCCGGACGGCATGAGCACGCCGGCCTCCTCGCCGACGTCCAGCAACGGCGTGGCACCGTCCGCGTCGACGGTCTTGCCGGTGGCGCTGAACGTGACCTCGCCGCCGTCACCGGCGACGACGATGCTGGGGCGGAAGCGTTCGGTGTGCAGGCGCTCTTGCACGCCGTATTCGCTCCAGAGCTCTTCGGCGGCGTCGAGCAGGCCCGCGGGCCCGCAGGCCCAGGTCTCGCGCTCGGCCCAGTCGGGCACCAGTTCGTCGAGACGGGCGATGTCGAGCATGCCGTCCGTGTCAGTGTGCACCTCGGTGAGCCGCAGCTTCTCGTCCGCGACCAGGTCGTGCAGTTCGTTGCGGAAGATCACGTCTTGCGGCTGTGGCGCGCAGTGGACCATGACGACGTCGTCGAACTCGATGTCACGCAACATGCCCATCACAGGCGTGATGCCGCTGCCGGCCGTCAGGTAGAGCACCTTGGCGGGCTTGGCCTCCGGCAGCACGAAGTCACCGGTTGCCTGGTCGAGCTGGACCATCGTGCCCGGTTTCGCCCTGCGGACCAGGTGGTTGCTGACCTTGCCGTCCGGGATCGCCTTCACGGTGATCGTGACGCGGCCGTCCTGGCGGTTTGTCGGCGAGGTGATGGAGTAAGCACGCCACAGGCGCACCCCGTCGACGTCGACCCCGATCCGCACGTACTGACCGGCCGTGTGACCGCGCCAGCCCCGTCCCGGCCTGATCACGACAGTAGCGGCGTCACCCGTCTCGGGGTGCACGGCCTCGATGCGCCCACACAGGTCAGCGCCCGCACGCAGCGGGCTGACCAGGTCGAGATAGTCCGACGGCAGCAGCGGCGTCGTGACCATCTCCAGCAGTTTCCACGCCCTGCTGCGGAGGGCTGCACTCGTCATGACTCCAGCTTGCTGCGCCTCAGGGCGTAAAGTCCTGACCGTAGGACGTAAATCTGGTCGGCTGAATTGTTCGCAGGGAATAAAGCATGAGCCATCCAATCCGGAGGGTCACCGAACTGGCCCTGGATGAGACGACGGTCACCGCACTTCGGGCCGCGCTGAAGACCACCGCCGACGAGGTCGTCCAGGCGATCATCGACGAGGTCCCTCCCTACGCCAACGCCCTTTCGGGCCGCATGGGCGGCACCATCCGCCGAGCCGTCCGCACCGCCCTGGGGCACTACCTGGACCTCGCGAGCGGGAACGCCACAGGCGGCGACGCCGGTGACGCAGCCTACGAGCTGGGCCGCGGCGAGGTGCGATCCGGCCGTTCGATGGACGCCCTGCTCAGCGCATACCGCGTCGGCGCCCGCGTGGCCTGGCGATGCCTGGCAGCGGGTGCAGTACCCGCAGGCCTGCCCGCCGCCGAGGTCGCCAAGTTCGCCGAGCTGACCTTCGCCTACATCGACGAGCTCTCCGCCGCGAGCGCCGCGGGCCACGCCGACGAACTGGCCGCCCGGGGCAGGGCCCACGAGCGCCACCTGGAACACCTGGCCCGCGACCTCCTCGCCGGCGCGAGCCCGGACGTGTTGCTGGCCTCTGTTCAACGGGCCGGGTGGCAGCCTCCGGTTTCGCTGACCGCGGTTCTGCTGCCCGCCGCCCAGGCCCGGCCTGCCTACCGCGCGCTCGACCCGAGCACCCTCGTCCTCGACGATCTGCCGGACGCCTTCGGTGTGTTGCTCGTCCCCGATGCCGACCGGTCACATCTCTTGCGGCAGCTGACCGACCGCACCGCCGTGGTCGGCCCGGCCCGGCCATGGACTCGTGCGTCCGCCTCGTACGCGCGCGCCGTACGCGCGCGCTCCCTCTCCCCTGATATTCGCGACACCGAGGACCACCTGCCCGAGCTGGTGCTGAGCGCCGACGTGGACGCGTTCGCAGACCTGCGTGCCCGAGCCCTCGCACCGTTGCGGACCTTGTCTGTCGCGACCGCACGGCGGCTGGAGGAGACGTTGCGGGAGTGGCTGCTGCACCAGGGCAGGCGGGACGAGGTGGCGGCGGCGTTGTTCGTCCATCCCCAGACCGTCCGGTACCGGATGTCGCAGCTGC
This sequence comes from Streptomyces sp. NPDC056361, assembly GCF_042262805.1. Classification (NCBI taxonomy): domain Bacteria; kingdom Bacillati; phylum Actinomycetota; class Actinomycetes; order Kitasatosporales; family Streptomycetaceae; genus Streptomyces; species Streptomyces sp. NPDC056361. The sequence goes on along the minus strand of NZ_JBHJQI010000161.1, from coordinate 7,977 downwards.
GGGAGCTGTTTCCGGATCTCGCATCGCCACATCGGGTCCTTGAACTGACGCTGGCGGTCGGTCTTCGGGTCAGCTGACGCATACTTCGACCGTCCACGACCGAGTCCGCGAGCGATCCACTATGGCCCGTGTACGCAATCGACGCTGAGAATACGGTGCCGTTTGTAGGGTCTCGCACTTCGTGGCACGGGTCGGGCTTCTTCGAACCGTCTCACAAACGTGGCATTTCTCGGAGAGAGCCCTTGCTGGGCGGCGGTCGGCCGAGCGGGTACATCCCGGCCCCACTCGCTCTGACGGAGGCCGTGACGCCGGCCGGAGCCTGACCGCCGTTGGCTTGCCCTCGGGAGAAGAGGTGCGCCGTTCTGAGGTCAGCAGCCCTGCCGAGGTGGCACCTCAGCCCCTGCGGACTCGCCGGGGCCGAGTGGGTGCGCGGCTCCCACGACGTCCTCCTCGGCGACCTCTTCCGGCACTACGCCAAGTTCCTGGACGGCGTGCGAGCGCAGGCCAACCGCCTCAACGAGAAGTCCATGGAGGAGTGGGACCGTGTCAGCCGGGGCCAGGCGCCTGAGCGGTGAGTCCGGAGTTTGGTCCGTGACTGGTCCGGAAGTGCTGGTCAGGGGTGGGGCACCGGTGGGACGAACTGGGAGTTTCGGCGCAAACGAGCTCCCTCCCTGTGCGGTGTCAGCGAGAGGCGCCTGACCGGTGAAAGCCCAGGTCAGGCGCCTCCTTTTGTGTCCCTAGAAGAACCCGAGCTTCTTCGGCGAGTAGCTGACCAGCAGGTTCTTCGTCCGCTGGTGGTACAGCAGTTGCATCCGCGCTGACCAGGGAAAACAGCCGATTGCGAAGCTTGTTGGAGGAGCGTGGTCCGGAAATGGCCCGGATCATCATCCGGTTGTGGGCGTCGACCGGCACCGGGCGAGCCCCGTCACCTGTTCGACGTCGTGGTCGTCGGCCAACCCCACGAGCACGTGGTCTTGGGGGTCGGCGTGCACAGGGGAGGTCGGGGAGGCAACCGGCGTGGTGAGGTGTCCGGGCCCCACGCCACACACGGAGGTGTTCGTGTCCCGCCGGGGCAGCGATGCCTCGATCACCTCGTGCAAGAACTCGGTACAGCGGTCTGCGGTCGTCCCCCGGGACGACCGCAGACAGGGGCAGCCCTGATGCCTCCGTTGGCGGTCGGCGGGGCTTGCGCGCTTGGGACGGATTGAGGTGCCCACGCGGTGTGTCGGCCCCAGAATGGGAAGAGGCCTCATGGGAACCAGTTAGCCTGCGAGTTGTCGCGGGCGGGGGCGTGGTAGGGGACCGGTCTCACGTGATCCGGCAGATCAGTGCACTGCGGCAGCATTCCGCGTCGAGCGCGTGCCGGTTGTGCGCGCCCGCTATAGCAGCGATGGCCATCGCGCGTGGTGACACCGACATCTGCGGGATGAAGCAATGCGGCCCCTGCCGGGGCCTATGCGATGGTGCGGATGAGCTTCTTGTTGACGAACTCCTCGATACCCGCTCGGCCCAGTTCTCGACCGAATCCGGAACGCTTGACGCCCCCGAAAGGGAGCTCGGCCCCCTCGGCGCCGACGCCGTTGATGAAGACCATTCCGGCTTCGATGCGGTCGGCAACGCGCGCGGCCTGTGCGGGATCCGTGGTGAAGACGTGGGCGCCGAGGCCGTAAGGGTGTCGTTGGCGATGCGCAGCGCGTCGTCCTCTCCGGTCGCCGGGAAGATCACGGCGACCGGACTGAAGAACTCCTCACGTGCCGCGGCGTGATCGGTGGTGAGCCCGGTGAGCACCCCGGCCAGGAAGTAGGCGCCGTTCCGCTCGCCCTCGGGTCAGCCTGGAGCTCGAAGCGGTGGTGAAGCGCCGGCCCATCTCGTGAACGCAGACGGCACGATCGCGTACCGTCGGACTGCGACGCTTCCGCCGTGCAGCTTCTCTCGTCAGGAACTGCTGAGCGCCGGCCGTCGGCGACTCGGGGACCCGGTCGATCCGGAGCACCCGCGGGCTGAACCGCGGATCGTTCCGCCCGTCGGCGAGATATCCGAACACCTCGTCGATGTCCCGGCCCACGTCGACCCTCGCCTCGAACTGTCCGGACATGCCACTCCTCGTCGGGGTCGCACCCGCCCGGCGCAAGGGGCAGGCTCCCTCCAGGGTGGAGGACCCGCCCGCCCCTCGCACCTCGAACCGGTCGGACGGCGGATGCCAGGTCCAACGAGCTCGTACATGGTTGGCGCTGGGTTCTGGGGTCTCTCCGCTCACCGGCATCCTCGACGCACTTCTGGCAGCTACGTGGAAGCAGCGGGTCGGCGGGAGGGATTGCGAGCGCGCGGCGGCCGACAACGGCAGATCCCGGAGACGAGTGTCGGCATCCTGCGGATGCTTGCCGAAGCGTCCGGTCCGGACCGCGCATGGTCCGGGAAGCGCGCCTGGAGCCGGCTACGCGCTACACGTGGCAGCCGGGTGATGTCGCAATGTGTCCAAGCGCAGGAGTCCCTGGTGGGACGATCTTCCCTCCAGGCACCCGACTTCACTTCCCAGAAGAGCTCAAGCGCCTTGGGGAGTAGCTGCAACAAAGGTTCTTCGTCCGCTGGTGGTGCAGCTGATGAACCCGCGCTGACCAGCGAGATCGGCCCCGGCTCGGCGGCGGGTCAGATCCAGCCGCGGCGTGCCGCGACGACACCGGCCTGGAAGCGGTTCACCGCGCCCAGAAGGTCGTGGAGGCGGCTCATGCGCCGGCGCATGGTGCGGACCGACCAGCCGAGCTGGCGGGCTATGGCCTCGTCCTTGAGGCCGCTGACCAGCAGGGTGAGCACCAGACGGTCCTCCTCGCCGAGCGGGTCCTGGGCGGGGGCGTCGAGCGGCAGGGCCTGTTTCCAGCACAGTTCCCAGTAGTCGGTGAGGGCGTCCAGCAGCGTGGAGGGGCGGATGACCGCAGCGCGCACGCCATCGAGGTCCAGGGAGAGCGGCATCAGCGCCAGCCGGCGGTCCGCGATGGCCAGTTTGATCCGCAGGCCCGGCATCACCCGGGCCTGCTCGCCACGGCTCACGAGTCCTCGGATGTCCTCGAGCACCCCCGGCCACTCCAGCGCCTCGGGGGCGTAGACCGCGCGGTAGCGCACCCCGCGCCCCAGCGCGTTGCTCTCCACCGGGTTGGACGTGGTCAGCGCGTACGGCGGCCGATCCAGTGTCATGACGTCCTCGCGCGCCTCCTGTTGGAGGCGGACGAACCAGCGACCGAGCGCCTCGCGGCCGGTGGTGATCTCCACCTCGTCCTCCCCGGCGGTGCCGGCCTGGGCCGCCGCGAAGAGGCGGGACAGCTCGCCCGCCGCCGAACGGACCCGGTCCAACTCCGCGGTCCTGGTTCGTACCAGTGACTCGACCGCGGCTCCCGGCTCGATCGCCGCGTACCGGCGTCGGACGCCCGCTAGCCGCCCGACCAGGCCGTGGTCGTGCAGTCGGTCCAGTGCCCTGGCGACGCGGAGAGGGGAGCAGCCGAGGTCGGCGGCGAGCTCGGCCGGGGCCGCCGTACGCCGGGTCAACACAGCCCGGTAGACGCTCTCGTCGAACGGATCGATGCCTGCCGCGGTGAGCTCGTTCGTCATGTGCGGATCCTGGCCCACTTGTGCCAAGTGCAGCAATGGGCCGCCAAGATCCGTTGTACGGAGCGTGACTTCGGCGCTAGGACTTCTGCCTATGGCCAAGAACCCACGAAGAAGCCGACGCCTGGCGGCGGCCACGGTCACCACCGTCGCGCTGGCCGGGACGCTCACCGCGACACCCGGCACCGCGACCGCGAAGTCACCCGACCCGAACCAGCGGGTCATCGTCGAGCTGTCCGGAGACGCAGCCGTGGCAGCCGCCCCAGGCGGCTCGCTCACCTCCCTGACCGCCGGCACCGCCTCCGCCGTCGGCGATGCCCGACGGGCCCTGGCGGCACGGCAGGACGCCTTCGTCAGGACGGTGGGGAAAGCCGGACTGCACCCCGCCTCGCCCCGCAGACTCGGCCTGCTCGTCAACGCCGTGGCGATGACGGTGCCCGCCTCCGAGACGGCGCGGCTGGCCGCGTTGCCGGGCGTCGTCGCCGTCCGGCCCGACACCCGGATACAGGTGCGCACGGACATCAGCGTTCCGCTGACCGGTGCGCCCGAGGTCTGGAAGCGCGAGGACCCGGCCGGTGTGAAGGCCACCGGCAAGGGCACCGTGGTGGCGGTCCTGGACAGTGGCGTGGACTACGGCCACCCCGACCTGGGCGGTGGCTTCGGCAAGGGGCACAAGGTCGTCGGCGGCTTCGACTTCGCCAACGGCGACGACGACCCGATGGACGACAACGGTCACGGCACCCACGTCGCGGGCATCATCGCGGGCAAGGCGGTCAGGAAGGGAGGCGTCACCGGCATGGCGCCCGACGCGCGCCTGCTGGCCTACAAGGTCATCGGCGCCGACGGCAGCGGCTACACCTCCGACATCATCGCCGGCATCGAGGCGGCGGCCGACCCCGCCAACCCCCAGCGGGCCGACGTCATCAACATGAGCCTCGGCGGCCCCGGTGACGGCACCGACCCGCTGGGCCGCGCGGCGACCGCCGCCGTGCGGGCCGGAGTGGTCGTCGTCGCCGCGGCCGGCAACGACGGTCCCGGCAGCGGCACCGTCAACACTCCGGCGTCGGCCGACGGCGTCATCGCGGTCGGCGCCTCCACCAGCGGGCTGCGGATACCCAGCGCGTACCTGGCGGGCAAGGAGCCCGAGCTGATCCAGACGTACCGGGGCGTCCTGTCTGCGAACCCGCCTCGGGAACCGGTCACCGCGCCGCTCGTGGACGTCGGCGCGGGCACGGCCGAGGACTGGAAGCGGGTCGGTGACGTACGGGGCAAGATCCTGCGGGCCGACATCCTCGTCGCGCCCAGTACGGATGTCCTGAGCCAGAGCGACATCGACTGGGCGCGCGAAGCCGAAGAGCGCGGCGCGCTCGCAGTGCTCGGCGGCCTTCCGGCCGGGGGCGGACCCGTGCTCGCCGCCACCCCGGGAACGGTCGGCGCCACGACCACCCCCGCCCGCCCCGACCTCACCCGGACCGCCGCCTCCGGCGACTCGCTGCGCATGGACCGCCTGGTCGTCATGGGCATCGACACGACCCAGTACGCCCAGCTGAGCCGCGAACTGGCCGCTGGGAAGGTGTCCGTCACCCTGCGCGGCACCGACTCCACCGACCAGATCGCCTCGTTCTCGGCGCGCGGACCCGGCACCGGCTTCGGCCTCAAGCCCGACCTGGTCGCACCCGGCGTGGAGATCCGCTCCACCATCCCCACCTCGATGTACGCACCCGGTGTCTACCGCATGTCGGGCACCTCGATGGCGAGCCCGCACGTCGCCGGAGCCGCCGCCCTGCTGCGCCAACTGCGCCCGGACCAGGACCCCGACGAGATCAGGTCCGCGCTGGTCGGCACCGCGAAGCAGCTCGCCGGCACCGGCCCCACCGCCCAGGGCAACGGACGGCTCGACGTGGCCGCCGCAGCGTCGGCCACCCTCAGCGCCTCCCCGACGACCGTGTCGTTCGGCCTCGCCGGCCTGTCGGACAGGACCGTCGGCGGCACCGCGCAGGTACGCCTGGCCAACCCCGGCAGGACACCGCTGACCGTCACCCTCAGCAGTACCGGGCCCACCGCCGTGTCTCCGCCGCGTGTGACCGTCCCTGCCGAGGGGTCGGCAACCGTCGACGTCACCCTGCGTGCAGACCGCCCGGCCACCGACACGGAGATCAGCGGCCGGATCACGGCCACCCCCGTGCGAGGCCCGGCCCTCCGGGTGCCGTACCTGCTTGTCGTCCGGCACCTGGTCGTCCAGGCGTCCCCCGACCCGAGCGACGGCCGCTCCACCGTGCACATTGCTGCCCCGGCCGCCCTGAACGCGCCGCCGGAGATCAGGGTCACGCCGCCGCACGGCAAGGCCTTCACCCTGCCCACCACCATGAACGGCGCCAGCTACTACCAGGCCGACGTGACCGGGAAGGCGGCCGGCGCCTACCGGTTGGCCGTGCGGGCCACGACCACCGACGGCCGGCGGATCACCGGAACCGGCGCCTTCGAGGTCACCCCCGCCGACAGCCGCGGCAACCGCTGGGAGCCCATCGGCCCGAACAGCGAGGCCGGTCACGTCGCGCTCTCGCCCGCCCGGCCGAAGCAGGCCGTCGTGACCCAGTTCCGGAAGGCCGCCCCCTGGCTGACCACCGACGGCGGCGCCAACTGGCGCCAGGTGGGCAGGCTGCCGATCGCCGACGGCAACGGCACCGGAGCGGTCGTGGTCGACGCCCGCCGCCCCGATCGCTGGTGGTACGCCGTGAACACGGCCGCCGACCCCACCCGCCGGGGCACGATCCTGCGTACCGATGACAACGGCCGAACCTGGCGCAAGCTCGACGTGCCCGACGCGCACATCGACGAGTTCGTCGCGGACGAGCAGACCCGTACCCTCGCCGCGATCGTCGACGACACACTGCTGGTCAGCACGGACGCGGGCGACAGCTGGGCGGCGTACCCCACCGGCGTGACCGGTGACGTCCGCGACGCGACCCTCGTCGGCGACACCCTGTACCTGACGACCTTCGACGGCGTCTGGCGGATCGACGGCGTAGGCAAGGGCGACCCTGGTACGGCGCACCTCGTTCTCGACGAGCCCGTGAGCACCATCCGCGGCATGGCGGCCGACTCCACCGTGGTGGCGGCCTACGTCCCCGGTACGGGCGTCCGCGGCTCCTACGACAAGGGCCGCACCTGGTCCACCCTGCTGCCCCTGACGGAGGGCGGCAACGGACTGTCCGCCTCCGGTGGCGACCTGTACCTGCGCGCGCTGTTCGGCGCCGGGCAGGTGAGCCACGACCACGGCAAGACCTGGAAGCCCGTGCCCGCCCCCTCGAAGGCCGCCATCGCGATGGACTACGACCGCTGGGCCGACGGCTCGGTGACCGTTTCCAGCGAACAGGACGGCCTGTACCGCGGCTCCGCCGACGGCACCGGATACCGGAGGATCGGCGTCCAGGGCCTGACCACCTTCGCCCTCGCGGCCGGCGGCGACCAGCTGCTCGCCGGAACGGTGAGCGGCACCTACCGCACCGCGATCCCTGTCGCCGGCCCCGAGTGGGGCCAGTCCGGGGCGGAGGGCAGGACCGGTCGCCTCACCTCGCACATCGCAGTGTCGCCCGAGGACACCAAGGTGGTGTGGCAGGTCCGGCGCACCGCGACCGGGCTCTTCGAGGTCTCCCGCAGCGGTGACGCCGGCCGGACCTGGCAGGTGAAGGGCACGTCGTCGGAGATACCGACCTCGATCCTGGTCCACCCGGCCGACCCGGACCGGGTGGCGATCAGCTTCAGGAGCATTTTCGGCGACGGGCTGTTCGCGACGTCCGACGGCGGCAGGACGTGGAAGAACCTCTTCCACGAGAGGTCCTTCGATGCCATGGCCGGTGACCCGCGCGACCCGCGGCGCCTCTGGCTCGGCAACGCTTCGGGCCTCTACCGCTCGGACGACGGCGGCGTCACCAAGACCAAGGTCGCCGAGGGCCCCGTCTCCGCGATCGTGATGGATGGCCGACGCCTGGTCGTCGGCGGATCGTCCGTCCGGGTCAGCACCGATGACGGCAGGACCTTCCGCACCGCCGACACCGGCCCGCTCGTGGTCCACGTCTCGGACCTGCTGCGGGTGAACGGAGCGCTCTACGCGGCCACCGCCGGCTCCAGGCAGTCCGGACTCGTCCAAGGCGGCCGGGGTGTACTGCGCAGCACCGACAACGGCCTCACCTGGGAGAACATCTCAAGCGGCCTGCAGAACACCGACACCACGAGGCTGGCCGCCGCCCCCGACGGCCGCACGCTCTACGTCGGCACGGTCGACGGTGGGGTGCACCGCCTGAAGCTACGCCGCTGACCCACCGCGCGCATGACGCGTGTGACCGCATGACCGGCGCGAGCGTCGACCCGGCCCGGAAC
>NZ_JBHJQI010000160.1:0-19673 GCF_042262805.1 Streptomyces sp. NPDC056361 | reverse complement strand
TTCCGCGACAGGGAATGCCTGGCCGTCGTTCTCGCTGCTCCGCAGTCGCGGCGGCTTTCTCCGCTATTCGTCTATTCGTCTATTCGGCGGCGGCCCGCATCAGGATGTCCTCGTACACCTTCGGGTCGTCCGAGGCGATCACCGGCCAGCCGATGCCGTACGCGCCCTCCCAGCCCACGTCGATGCCCGGGTTGGCGTGGTCGGAGCCGTCGGGCAGGAAGAGGTGCGGGCTGCAGTTCACCCGGTCCGTCCGGGACACGGCCGCATGGTCGGCGAGCGTTCGGCGGGCCCGCCCGTCGTCCAGCGCCTCGGTCAGCGCGTCGACGTCCACCACGCCGGTGTCCGCGGCCACGTCCAGGATCACCTTCCGGTTGCTGATGCACCGGGACTCGGCCCAGAACGCCCGGCGGAGCCCCAGGTCGAGCTGCTCGGACGCGTTCAGGCCCTGCTCCTTCGCGGCGAGGACCGCCTCCAGGGCGGGCAGCGTCGTCGAGGGGTACAGCCAGTCCTTGGCCTGCCACAACTGCCAGCCGGCGGCCGGCTCAAGGCTCCCCATCCGGGCCACCTCGCTGTCCGTGCCGGGGCGCGGGCTCGGGGCGTCGTTCAGCAGCTCCAGCGGGAAGGCACGCAGGTCGAAGGAGACCTGGTCCTCCAGGCCGAGGCGGGCCCGGGTGGCGTGCAGCCGGTGGACGGCGATGTGCGCGAAGGAACACCAGATGTCGGAGAAGACGGTGACGACTCCGCGAGGCGGGGTCAGGTCGGCGGTGGTCGGGTCGGACATGGTTCTCCTCAGGTCGTGTGCCGAGTCCGGGCGTGTGTCGAGTTCAGGCGTGTGCCGAGTCCGGTCGTGTGCCGAGTTCAGGCGTGTGTCGGTGCCGGTCGTGCGTCGGCGTGGCGGGGCTCAGCCGGCGGGGGACTCGTGGGCGTCGAGTGCCGCATCCAGGTCGAGGTCGGCGTCCGGCAGCCAGGCGGGCAGGGAGGGGATGCGGGCCATGGCGTCGAAGAGCCGGGGCACGGCGTCCTCGCGGACGGTCGGCCCGTGGGCGCTCAGCAGTCGCGCGGGGCGCAGCGCGGCCAGCTCGCGCACGCACCGGACGAACCTCGCCTCGTCGACCAGGGCGGTCCACGGGGCTATGGCCCGGTTCAGCACGTCGAATCCGCGGAAGAAGTCCTCCTCGGAAAGGTCGGTGAATTCCTGGGTGACCTCTTCGACGACGGTGCCGAAACTGTCGGAGCTGTAGAGCGTGCCATCGGAATGGTCGAACACGGCGAGCGTGCCCGGTGAATCGAAGGTGGGCGGTCGATGGAAACTCAGCTCGCGGTCGCCGACTTTCACTCGGCTGCCCGGGTTCGCTGTTGCCACCCGCTCCCGCGGAATGTCGAACTCCTCCGATATCCGCGTCACTGATATCGCGTTGGCGAGCACCTTCGCGTGCGGGGCCGTCTCCAGGACGCGGGCGAGGGCTCCGGTGTGGTCGCGGTCGTCGTGGGTGACGACGACCCAGCGCAGATCGGTCGGGTCGACGAGCGACCAGAGCGAGTCGAGGAAGGCCTCCCGGTCGACGGGCATGCCGGTGTCCACGAGGAGCGGCTGCCCCGACCGTAAGAGGAAGGCGTTCACGGGCTGCTCGCCGAGGCCCGGCAGGGGCAGCGTCGAGGGGAGGACGTGGATGTCCGGACCGGCGGTGTACGACGCTTTCATGGCGGACCTTTCATGAGTGGCCTTTCGTGACGGACTTTCGTGACGGACTTTCCATGACGGCCTTTCGTGACGGACCTTCCGCGACGCGTCCTCAGACGAGCTGGATGGTCAGGGAGCCGGCGATCAGCAGGGCGAGGCCCAGGGCGCGCGGCTTCGTCAGGGAGCGCTGGGGGAGCTTGAACAGGCCCTTGTGGTCGATCAGCGCCGACGTGAGCTGCTGCCCGGTCACCGTGAGCGCGATCGTCACCGCCGCGCCGATCGACGGGATGAGCAGGAAGGTGCCGGTGACGTAGGCGGCGGCGCAGGCGCCACCGAGCCAGCCCCACCAGGGCATCCTCTTCAACGGGGCGATCCTGGGCTTCGGGGTGCGCCGGGTCGCGTACAGCACGAGCAGGACCACCGCGATCGTGAAGGTCGCGACGGCGAAGCTGATCACGGCGACGGTGAGGGGTTCCCCGAGCTGGGCGCGCAGCTGGGCGTTGACCGCGCCCTGCACCGGCAGGACACCGCCGGCGACCACACCGAGGGCGAGTAGGCCCGCGCGGCCGGCGCTCGACATCCGGGGGGCTCCGGGAGGGGCCGCCGCCTTCATCCCCCGGATGATCACGACGATGCCGGCGAGCACGGCCGCGGCGCCGATGGCGATCCCGGCGCTGAGGTCCTTCTGTTCGAGCCCGAGCAGGCCGAAGAGGTCGAGGGCGAGCGAGGCGAACATCTGGCCCGTCACGAAGAGTCCCACGGCGGCGAGGGCGCCGAGCCGGGGGAAGAGCAGGATGCCGCTGGTGATGTAGAGCGGACTGGCCAGCCCGCCGAGTAGCTGCCAGGGCTCCACGTCGGGCAGCTTGCCGAGCGCACCGAGCGCGCCGGCGGCCACCGCGAGCACGACGAGCAGGCCGGTCGCGACGCCGAGCTGGATGGTCGAGGCGCCGTACGGGGTGCCGACGGCCGAGTTGAGCTGGAGGTTCACCGAGGCCTGGACGGCCAGGAGGCAGCCGACCAGCAGGGCCGCGGCGAGAAGCGCGGTGTGCATCTGGATCTCCCTGGGACGGGGCGGGGCGGGGATGGCGAGCAGGTAAGTGGACGTCGTGTCCGTTTAGCATGCCACGCGATCAGTCAAACGGACAAGGTGTCCACTTGGTGTGGAGGGAAGTAGGGTCTGACCCATGAGCGACGACGAGCAGCGTGGACGTGGAGCCGCCTCCGTGCACCGGGTCGGCGGGCTCCTGGGAGATCTGCAGGCCGCGGACGAGCAGCCGGTCGCCCCGCGGCGACGGGCGGACGCCGAGCGCAACCGCGCCCAGATCCTGGCCGCGGCCGAGCGGCTCTTCGCCGAAGCCGAACAGGACCCGCGGACGGTCACCATGGACCGGATCGCCAAGGCCGCGGGCGTCGGCCGCGCCACGCTCTACCGGAGCTTCCCCGACCCCTCGTCGGTCGCCGTGGCACTGCTCGACGAGCACGAGCGCCACCTCCAGGGCCTGCTCATCTACGGCCCCCCGCCGCTCGGCCCGGGCGCACCCGCGGGCGAACGGCTCGCCGCCTTCTACCTGGCGATGCTCGATCTGCTGGAGCGTCACCTCCCGCTGGCACTCGGCGCGGAGACCGGCCCCGCGCGCTTCCGCACCGGCGCCTACGGCTTCTGGCGCGTCCACGTCCGCACCCTGCTCGTCGCCCACGGCGTCCGCGATCCCGACCCGCTGATCGACATCGCCCTCAGCCCCCTGTCGCCCGAGCTCTTCCGCTTCCAGCGGCACGAACTCGGCCTGTCGACCGAGCGCATCGGCCACTCCCTGACCACCTTCGCCCGCCGGCTCCTGGCGCCCGGGGGCGAAAGCGTGGGCGGGGATGGGGGCTGAGGCCGGGGGCCGGGGTCGAGGCGGTGCACGGCTCCTCGTGTCCGAGGGCGGAGCCGCCGGGTCGGGTGGGCGAGGCCGGGAAGGATCAACTGCCGGATGCGGCCGAGGCGTTCCTCGGCGGAGCCTCACAGGGCGCCGCTGTCGGAGGGGCGGCGCGGCACGGCGCGGTGTTGCCGACGGGGCCGCGCTCCGGCGGCCACGGGGCGTCGGCGGGGGCGTACGGGCAGCACGTCTCCAGCTCGGCACCGGTGTCGACGTAGCCGATCAGCGCCGCGACGGCCGTCGCGTCCAGGCCGGGGCGCAAGGAGCCGGCCCGCGTCGGCCGCGGGCCCCGGGCCTGCGCTGCCCGCGCCTGCCCGGGCCGTGTAGCCGAGCCGATCGAAGGCCCGGCCGCCGACGAGAGGATCTCCGGTCTCGCCCGTCCGGCCGAAGCCGGTGCTTGACGGGCATCTCCCCTCCAGGTGACGAACGCCCGGGCGCCCGCGACGCGGCCGGAACCGTGGGGATCGGCTGTCAGGCTGATCCAGCTGATCCAGCTGATCCAGCCGACTCAGCCGATCCGGTCGATCCAGTCGATCCGGCCGATCCAGTCGATCCGGCCGGACCAGCCGATCCGGCCACGACCACGGCCCTCGATCGGGAGCGGGAAACGGCGACGCCGGCCAGGCACAGCGCGCCGCCGGCGAGGGTGAGCAGGCCTGGCAGTTCGCCGAGGAACACCCAGGCCAGGAGTACCACCAGCGCGGGCACGGCGTACGTGGTCGCGCCCATTCGGCCCGCGGTCGTACGGGCCAGGGCGTAGGCCCAGGTCGTGAAGGCGAGGGCGGTCGGGAACACCCCGAGGTAGACCATGTTCAGCGTCGCCGACAGCGGGGCCCGGCCCGCTTCCTCGACCAGCTGTCCGGCGAAGGGCAGGCAGGCCACCGCGCCCACCAGGCACCCGAACGTCGTCACCTGGAGCGCGCTGCCGTGCGCGAGCGCGGGCTTCTGCGCCACCACTCCGCCCGCGTACGCCATCGCGGCGAGCAGGCACAGTGCGACGCCGAGCACCGAGGCGTGACCGCCGGACGACGAGGCGGACATCGACAGGCCCACGGCCACCGCGCCCGCGAACGACACGGCCATGCCGGCGAGCAGTCGGGGCGGCAGCGACTCCTTGAGGAAGCGCGCGCCGAGGAGCGCGATCAGGATGGGCCCGATGTTCACGACCATCGCCGCGGTGCCCGCGTCGACCTCCTGCTCGCCCCAGTTGAGCACCACCATGTACACCCCGAACCACAGCAGCCCCGAGGTCGCGATCCCCGGCCACGCCGCCCGCGGCGGCAGCCCCTCCCGCCGCGCCACCAGCACCAGCCCGAGGACCAGCACCCCGGCGAGCAGCCGGCCGAGTGCCAGCGCGCCGGGGGAGTAGGCCGCCCCGGCGCTGCGGATCGAGACGAACGCGGAGGCCCACAGGACCACGGTCACACCGGCGGCGCCGAGCGCGAGCCGCGACGATTGCTTCTGCATGCCTCGACCGTAGGGCGTGGACCCTTCGGCGCTCACCGCAATATCGACCTCTCGAAGGTCACCGCAGCGCGGCCGGGGCGATGCCCAGGGACGCGTGCAGGGCGGACTCGCCCTCCTCGGTCACCTTCACGGCCCGCTCGGATCCGATCCGTACGCACCATCCGGTGTCGAGGGCGTGCCGGCACAGGGCGGCGCCCGCGGCCCCCGCGAGGTGCGGCCGCCGCTCGGTCCAGTCGAGGCAGCCGCGCGCGACGGGCCGCCGCCCCGTGCGCACGAGGGCGATGCCCCGCTCGTCGAACCACGCCAGGCCCCGGTCCGTGAGCGCGAAACCGGTGTCCTGGCGCAGCAGCCCGCGCCCGGTCATCGCCTCCGTGATCGCGATGCCGAGCCGCCCGGCGAGGTGGTCGTAGCAGGTCCGGCCCCGGGCCATCGCCTCCCCGGCGCTCGCTTCCCGCAGTGAGCGCGGCCGTGCGCGGACCTCGGGTTCGGACCGGGCGGCCAGGTCCTCCACGAGGTGCGCGATCCCGGGGTCGGCGAGTCGCACGTACCGGTGCCTGCCCTGCCGTTCCTCCGCGAGCAGCCCGCCCGCGACCAGCTTCCCGAGGTGCTCGCTCGCCGTCGACGGCGCCACCCCGGCATGCCGGGCGAGCTCACCCGCCGTCCACGCCCGTCCGTCGAGCAGGGCGAGCAGGAACGCGGCACGGCTCTCGTCCGCGAAGAGCGCCGCGAGCGCGGCGAGGTCACTGGCTGCCATGACCCCAGCGTGCCGCACTCATCCTTCGGCGGCGGCCGAAATGTCCGAGGGCGCCGTCGCCCTGCGGGCCGGCAGGGCCTCGTACTGCGTTCCGAGCCCGTCGAGGAGGGCGCGCAGGCCCGTGTCGAAGGCGCGCTGGTCGACTTTCTGGCGGTGCTCGGCGAGGAGGTGGGCCTGGCCGAGGTGGGGGTAGTCGGCGGGGTCGTAGGCGGTCTCGTCGTCGACGAAGCCGCGGGCGAAGGAGCCGAGGGCGGAGCCGGTGACGAAGTAGCGCATGAGGGCGCCGATGGAGGTGGCCTGGGCCGGGGGCCAGCCGGCGCGGACCATGGCGCCGAAGACGGCGTCGGCGACGCGGAGGCCGGCGGGGCGGCGGCCGGGGCCCTGGGCGAGGACCGGGACGACGTGGGGATGGTCGGCGAGGGCGGCGCGGTAGGAGACGGCCCAGTCGTGGAGGGCGGTGCGCCAGTCCCGGACGTCGTCCTCCTCGAACATCGACAGGTCGATCTTCGCGCTCACGGCGTCGGCGACCGCGTCGAGGATCTCGTCCTTCGTGCGGAAGTGGTTGTAGAGCGACGGCCCGCTCACCCCGAGTTCGGCGGCGAGTCTGCGGGTGGAGAGCGCGGCGAGGCCCTCCGCGTCGACCAGCGCGCCCGCCGTCTCGACGATGCGGTCTCGGCTGAGGAGGGGCTTGCGCGGTCGGGCCATGGCGCACATAGTAGGCCTGCGCTTTAAAACTAGCAGTGGTAATTAAATGGACGGGCGAGGTGGTGCACGGTGGATCTGGCGCTGAGCGAGGAACAGGAGGCCGTGCGGCGGCTCGCCCGGGACTTCGTCGCACGCGAGGTCGCTCCGCACGTGGTCGCGTGGGACCGCGCAGAGGAGGTGGACCGGGCGATCGTGAAGAAGCTCGGCGCCGTCGGATTCCTCGGGCTCACGATCCCGGAGGAGTACGGAGGCTCCGGCGGCGACCACCTCGCGTACTGCCTCGTCACCGAGGAGCTCGGCCGCGGCGACTCCTCCGTGCGCGGCATCGTCTCCGTCTCCCTCGGCCTGGTCGCCAAGACGATCGCCTCCTGGGGCGGCGAGGAGCAGAAGCGGACCTGGCTGCCGCGCCTCGCAGCCGGCGAGGCGCTCGGCTGCTTCGGCCTCACCGAGCCGGGCACCGGCTCCGACGCCGGGAACCTGACCACCCGGGCGGTCCTGGACGGCGCCACCGGCGACTACGTGATCAACGGCGGCAAGACGTTCATCACCAACGGCACCTGGGCCGACGTCGTCCTGCTCTTCGCCCGCACCAACGACACCCCGGGCCACAAGGGCGTCTCCGCCTTCCTCGTCCCCACCGACACCCCCGGCCTCACCCGCCGCGCCATCCACGGCAAGCTCGGCCTGCGCGGCCAGGCGACCGCCGAGCTGGTCCTGGAGGACGTCCGCGTCCCCGCCGCCGCGATGCTCGGCCCCGAGGGCAAGGGCTTCACCGTCGCCATGTCCGCCCTGGCCAAGGGGCGGATGTCGGTCGCCGCGGGCTGCGTCGGCATCGCACAGGCCGCACTCGACGCCGCCGTGCGGTACGCGGGGGAGCGCGAGCAGTTCGGGAAGCCCATCGCCTCGTACCAGCTCGTACAGGAGCTGATCAGCGACATCGCCGTCGACGTGGACGCCGCCCGCCTGCTGACCTGGCGGGTCGCCGACCTGGTCGACCGCGGGCAGGACTTCGCCACCGCCGCGTCCAAGGCGAAGCTGTACGCCTCCGAGGCCGCCGTCCGCGCCGCCAACAACGCCCTCCAGGTCTTCGGCGGCTACGGCTACATCGACGAGTACCCCGTCGGCAAGCTCCTCCGCGACGCGCGCGTCATGACCCTCTACGAGGGCACCAGCCAGATCCAGAAGCTCATCATCGGGCGGGCGCTGACGGGAGTCTCGGCCTTCTGACCGGATGCGTACGCCGGGCGCGTGCACCGGGCGCGTGCACCGGATGAGCGCGCGGGACGCGGACACGAGACGAGCGCGTGGGATGCGTACGCGAGATGAGTACGTGGGATGAGTACGCGGGCGGATGTGGTGCGGTGCACATCCGCCCGATGCTCTTCCCATGAGCGACACACCGGTCAAGCAGCAGAACACCGCCGCCTACTACATGCAGGCCGTGATCTCCTTCGCGGTCGCCGCCCTGGCCGTGGCCATCGGGGTCTACCAGCTCGAAGCCAGCGCCTGGGTGCGGGCCTTCCTCGCCGTCTCCGTCCTCTACCTCACCACCTCGGCCTTCACCCTGGCCAAGGTCGTCCGCGACCGGCAGGAGGCCAGCCAGATCGTCAGCAGGGTCGACCAGGCCCGGCTGGAGAAGCTCCTCGCCGAACACGACCCCTTCCAGAAGCTCTGATGCCGAGACGCTCTAAGCGCTTGCTCACCCTCGTTGTATGGTGTTCGTCCTGACGGGGTCCGAGAAGGAGTGTGCGATGAGCGTGGCGGAGGAGACGCCCGGGGGCGACGACATGCCCTGGGGCGAGGTCACGCCCGAGGCGGCGCGGCGGCTGCTGGTGGCCGCCGTGGAGGCGTTCGCCGAGCGCGGCTATCACGCCACCACGACCCGGGACATCGCCGGCCGCGCCGGGATGAGCCCGGCCGCGCTCTACATCCACTACAAGACCAAGGAAGAGCTGCTCCACCGGATCAGCCGCATCGGCCACGACAGGGCCCTGGAGATCCTCCGGGCCGCGGCCGCCGGCGACGGCACGGCCGCCGAGCGCCTCGCCGACGCCGTGCGCTCCTTCGTCCGCTGGCACGCCGAGCGCCACACCACCGCGCGGGTCGTCCAGTACGAGCTCGACGCCCTCGGCCCGGAGCACCGCGCCGAGATCGTGGAGCTGCGCCGACAGTCCGACGCGACCGTGCGCGGGATCCTCGACGAGGGCGTGGCCGCCGGCGAGTTCGACGTGCCGGACGTGGCCGGCACCACCGTCGCCGTGCTCTCCCTCTGCATCGACGTCTCGCGCTGGTTCAACGCGGAGGGCCGCCGGACGGCCGACGAGGTCGGCGCGCTCTACGCCGACCTCGTCCTCAGGATGGCGGGGGTCCGCACCCCGTAGGGCCCGCCCGGTGGCGTGTCCGCCGCCCGGGCCTCCGGGCGGCGGTCAGAAGTAGTAGCGGGAGACCGACTCGGCGACGCAGACCGGCTTTTCGGAGCCCTCGCGCTCCACGGTCACCGCCGCCGTCACCTGCACGCCGCCGCCCGCGTCCTCGACCTTCGTCAGGACGGCCGTGGCGCGCAGCCGCGATCCGACGGGTACGGGAGCGGGGAAACGGACCTTCTCCGTGCCGTAGTTGAGGCCCATCTTCATGCCCTGGACCGACATCACCTGCGGCACGAACAGCGGCAGCAGCGACAGCGTCAGATAGCCGTGCGCGATGGTCGTGCCGAACGGGCCGGAGGCGGCGCGCTCGGGGTCGACGTGGATCCACTGGTGGTCGCCGGTCGCCTCGGCGAAGAGGTCGATCCGCTTCTGGTCGACCTCCAGCCAGTCGCTGTGCCCCAGCTGCTCTCCGACCCCCGCGCGCAGCTCCTCGGCGGAGGTGAAGATCCTCGGCTCGGCCATGTTCGTGTCCCTTCTGGTACGGCATACCCAACGGTCGGTATCCAAGCGCTTGCTCAGCATGTGGGGTGCGGGGGCCACTGTCAACGGCCCACGGTGCCACAGCAGTAGGGTTCGACGGGTGCCGCAGATTCCAGAGAAGATCCACGAGCTCACCGTCGGCCAGCTCTCCGCCCGAAGCGGGGCCGCCGTGTCCGCCCTGCACTTCTACGAGGCGAAGGGGCTCATCAGCAGCCGCCGCACCACCGGCAACCAGCGCCGCTACGGCCGCGACACCCTCCGCCGCGTCGCCTTCGTCCGCGCCGCCCAACGCGTCGGCATCCCCCTCGCCACGATCCGGCAGGCGCTCGCGCAGCTCCCCGAGGAACGCACGCCCACGAACGAGGACTGGGCCCGCCTCTCGGCGGCCTGGCGCACCGAACTCGACGAACGCATCAGCCAGCTCGGCCGGCTCCGCGACCACCTGACCGACTGCATCGGATGCGGCTGCCTCTCCCTGGAGACCTGTGTCCTCTCCAACCCCGACGACGTCATCGGCGAGCGCATGTCCGGCTCCCGCCTCCTCCCCGTACGCCGCCCCGCCGACGGCTCCTAGGGGATGCCTTCCCGACCACGCCGGGCTCGCGGGCCTGATCGACACGACACCTCCTGGGCCCTGTCCGGCGGACCGGGCCGGCTCCCCTCAGTACCGGACGGCCGCCGCCACCAGCTCGGCGTTCGAGCGCGCCCGGGCGCCGTTCGGCAGGAGCAGCGTGTCCTCCAGACCGATCCGGGCGACGAGACCCAGTCGGCGGGCCAACCGCAGCACCGGCCACGCGCCGCCCTCCACGCCGTGGAGCAGCACCGGGACACCGGGTGGGCGGCGGCCGCCGATCTCCGTGAGCAGGGCGAGCGCCAGGGCTACGGCCTCGGCCGCGGCCGGACCGGAATTCGCGGCCGGGCCGGAATCCGCGGCCGGGCCGGAATCCGCGGCCGGGCCGCGTGCCCGCGCCAGGATGCGTACGACCCGGTGGGCCAGCGGGGAGCGGGCGAACAGGGCGGGGCCGTCCGTGTCCGGCCACAGGGCGGCCTCGACGTCGATCCCGCGATCCAGGAGCGCCGCCGCGATCCGCTCGGCGCCCGGTTCGTGCCAGTCGACCGAGACGAGGTCGGGGAGGGCGGTCCAGGAGTGGACGCGCTCCGCTCGGCGTTCCGCGTCGGGCTCGGCGGACAGGGCCGTCGTCACGCGGACCGGGGGGCTCGGCGCCGTGCCGGACGGGGCGCCCGTCGGGTGGTGGAGTGCCGCCCGGAGGGACGTGAGGACCGGTGCGAGCACGCGTGGCGACAGCGAGGGGCGGCCGCAGGGCGTACGGGGGTGCACGCGCACCTCGCCCGCTCCGGCGGCCACCGCGGCGGCGGCGGAGGCGGCGAGGGACTCCGGTGACGTCGGCACCGCCGCGGAATCCCCGGGCTCCCGCGGCCCGTTCAGGCAGACCTGGAGCACGGTGGACGGCGTCCGGGTCACGCCGCCGAGACGAGCGGGCGGTGCCGGTCCGTGCGGGCCCTGGCCAGCGCGCCCGAGGTGAGGACCGCCCGGGGGACGCCGACGCCGCAGTCCCCGCACACGGGTCCGGGGGAGGGTTCGTGCGGGTCCCCGGGGCCGGCCCACTCGATCCGGGGGCCCGCGCACACCGGGCACTCCTCGCCCGGTCCGCTCTCCAGGGCCGTGATCAGTCGCCGCAGTACGTCGGGCAGGGGGTCCGACGGGTGCACGGCCGGATCGCCGCACCGGACGACCCCGTTGCCGCCCCAGACGCGCCGGTGCCAGTCGTCCACGGCGCCGAGCCGCCGCAGGCCCTCGTGCTTCTCGCGCCGCCGCCGGGCCGCGAACTCCTCCTCGTACGCGAGCCACACGGCCCGCGCCTCCTCCAGCTCGTCGAGCGCGGCCACCAGCCGCCCCGGGTCGAGCTCCCGGTCCTCGGGCCCGAACCTGTGCCGACGGCACAGATGGTCCCAGGTCGCCCGGTGCCCGTACGGCGCGAACCTCTCCAGGCACTTGCGCAGGGAGTACCTGCGCAGCGCCATGTCGTGCCCCGGATCGCGCACCTGTCTCGCGAGACTCCGGAAACCGGCCATCTCTCGCCACCTCCGCCGCTGGTCCTTCCGCGATATCAGAGGGACGAACGAGCGGCCCGCGATGTTCCATCGAATTGCGGATGGCATCCATCAGAGGGGCGGAAGGGGCTCCCGTCACCCACCGGAACCAGCGCGTCCGGTGCGTTCGGGCGCACGGCGCGGCCGTTCCGGGCGCGTGCACCGGCTCGCTCGGGTCCCGTACGGTCGATCCGCGCGGCGGCCCCTCGGCGCCCCTCCTACGGCCGTCCCATCCGGGCCGCCGACACCACCACCCTGGCCAGCTCGGGCCGGAGGATGTCGCTGTGCGAGCGGACGACGGCCGCCGCGTCGACGCTCGCGCAGCCCACCGCCGGCACCCCCTCGCGCAGCACCGCGTCCAGGCTCAGGTCGGGCGTCCCCGGCACCGCCTGCACACCGTCGTGCCCGATCGCACCCCACTTCGGGTCGTCCGAGCCGAGCAGCCCGGCCCAGGAGCCGGCCCCCGTCCCGGCCCCCGTCCCGGCCTCGACCCCGGTCCCGCCTCCTGCCCCCGTCCCGGCCTCGCGGAGTGACGCCGAGTCGCCCGCGACCCGGGAGGCCAGCGGGTACATCACCCCGAGTGCCGAGTCGTGCCGCGAGTAGCAGGCGACCACCGGGCCGCGCACCCGGTACTGGGCGTCGCGCAGCGCACCGGACCGCCGGGGGTCGTGCGGCAGCCGGGGTGCGAAGGCGTAGTGCGAGAAGGCGCCCTGAAGGAGGGTCACGGAGGCGACCGGCCGGGCCCCGGAGGGAAGGCTGCGAAGGGCGTACGCGACGAGCCGGGCGCCCATGCTGTGGCCGACCAGGTGGACGCGGAGGCCGGGGGCCGTACGGGCGACTTCACCGAGCAGCGGCCCGAGTCCCTGCTCGCCGACGTGTCCGGCCCGCTTCTTCATCACGTAGTAGGTGGCCTGCCGCAGGGCTTCCCGGCCCCCCTTCCAGTACCGCTTCAGCCCCTTCCCGAAGCCCTCCCCGAAGCCCTCTCCGGTCCCCTCCCCGATCCTCTCCCCGAATCCTTCCTCGATCCCCTCCAGGGGCCGTTCGCCCCCCGCCCCGTCCGCCAGCGCCTCGGTGAACAGCGCGCAGACCTCCAGCGGGTCCGCGAGAAGGAAGTCGGGAACGCGTTCCCGGGCGACGGCGGCGCCTCGGTGGTCCGGGTCGGGGACGTCCGCCAGCTCGCGCAGCAGGGCGCCGAACTCGGCGAAGGCCCGCTCGTCGGCGGGCGCCGAGGAGAGGAGCTCGGTGATGCGGCCGAGGACCGGCTCCTTCTCCGGAAGGACCGTCACCAGGGCCCGGTAGTCGGGGACGGGTTCGCCGGTGAACATCATGGAGGGCCAGATCAGGCCCGCGTAGCCGGCCTCGACGCCGGGGGCGAGGAGGCCGGGGAAGGGGGCGAAGAAGTCCGAGCAGAGGCGGGTGGCGCCGGACGGGGAGCTGTTCCACCCGTGGGCGAGGACCACCAGGTCGGTGACCCCCTGCCGGGCCAGTGAGGCGAGGGACGCGGACTGCCCCGCCGGCCCGTCGCCGTCCTTGTCGAAGGTGATTTCCCGGTACGGCTCCACACTCATCCCGGTCACGGCCCGACCGTCCCTCCACGTCGAGGCGGGCCGCCATGCCGTGGGCGCGCGCGTGCGCGGGCGGCGGCTCCACGGCCAGCATGCCCGCGCACGGCCCCGTCCAGACGTGGGACGGGCGGTCAGCGCAGCCGCGCCGCCGAGATCCGCGGGAAGTGGATCAGGAGGTCGTACGAGGCGGAGAGCCGCACGGGCAGGGTGTCGCCCGGCCAGGGGTACGCGGTTCCGACGCTCCGGGCCGGCCGGGGCACGCCGAGCCAGTCCCGGGCGGCCGGAGTCGTCCGGCGCAGGTCCAGGTAGAAGGCGTCGGGGGAGACCCGGTCCAGGGTGTGGGCGGCGCTGTCGGGGCCGAGTGGGGCGACGGTGAAGACCCGGAGCGGTTCGCCGGGGGCCCCGGTGTCGTGCGCGTTGAACGAGCCCTGCCCGAAGGAGGCGCCCACGCTGACGTAGTCCCGGCCGAGCGCGTCCCGCAGGAAGGCGCCCTGGAGCCGGGGGTACTGGGCCGGCTGGGTGGTCTCGTAGCCGACGTGCCCGTTGTGCGCGGAGAGCACGATCCGGTCGCCGGTCCGCCGCTGCCACCACACGGTGTTCTCGGCCATGACCCGGTCCCGGTAGAGCATCGCGGCCGCGACGCCCGCCTCCGTCGTCAGGTCGTGGGCGTACTCGGTCCCGACCTGGGCGACGGCCCGCGCGTGCTGCACGGCCCAGGCGTGGGCCTCCCGCGCCCCGGCACCCGTGCCGGGCCGCTGCCCTTCCAGGAGCGCGAGGGCCCGGTTCACGTCGGCGGCCATCCGCTGCCGCTCGGGGCGCGGCCGGTCCATGTACTCCTTCATCCAGGTCGCCGCCCCGCCGGTGGGCCGCGAAGCCCGGTACAGCTCCCGGAAGCGGGGGAGGAGCGCCGGGCGGACGCGTGCGACGTACGAGGTGACGGCGTCGAAGAGGTTCGGGCCCGCGTAGCCGAGGTCGTTGCCCATGAAGCGGACCTGGTGGTCGGGGTGGGCCAGGTTGTGCCGCCGCATCCACCGGAAGAGGTCGAGGTACTCCTCGGTGTTCCAGAGGCGGTACGACTCCTGGAACTCGTCCCGCATGATCGCCCGGATGTCGCCCCGTCCGGTGCGGACCCACTCGTCGACGCGCAGTCCGGTGGACCAGTTCGCCTCCAGGGCGAAGGTCGTGAAGCCCCGCGACTCCACGAGGTGCTCGAAGATCCGGTGCTTGGCCGCGAAGAACTCCGCCGAGCTGTGCGTGGCCTCCCCGATCCCGACGACCTTGGCCGAACCCACCATCCGGTCCAGCGGCCGCAGGTCGGTCAAGGGGTGCGCGGAGCGGGCCAGTTCGCGCGCCGGATCGGGTGCGCCCACCGGTGCTCCGGCCGCCCCTGCGGCGGGCGCGAGGGCGGCCAGGCAGGCGGCGGCCAGCACGCCGACGAGGGGCAGGCGGCATCGTCGTAACGAGAGGTTCATGGGGCAAGCGTGGTCGGCGGGACGCCCGGAGGACATCCCGCTCGCACCCGGACCGGACGGGGGGTCAGCCCCCCACTCGGATCGGACGGGGGGCAGCCCCCCCACCCGGATCGGACGGCGGGCAGCCCTCGCCTCCCACCGGGACCTGAAAGGGGCGGATCAGCGGTAGAGCAGGTACTCCTCGCGCACCGCGCGGAAGGCCGCCAGGTCCGCCGCCCACGCCCCGACGACCTCGTCGACGTCCGCGCCCGCGTCGATCAGGGTCCGTACGCGGGTCGAGCCGGTCAGCTTGTCGATCCAGTGGTCGGGGCGCCAGGCGAAGCCCGCCCACGCGTCGCGGGCGGTGACGAGGAGCCCGATCCCGGTGCGGACGGGGTCGAAGGACTCCCGGTCGTGGACGTGCAGTTGGACCCCGCCGACGGTCTTGCCCTGGAACTTGGAGAAGGTGGGCGCGAAGTACGCCTCGCGGAGGCGGACGCCGGGCAGGCCGAGGGCGTTCGCGGCCTCCGCCCACCGCCGGTCGATCCCTTCCGCGCCGAGGAGTTCGAAGGGGCGGGTGGTGCCCCGGCCCTCGGACAGGTTGGTCCCCTCGAACAGGCAGGTGCCGGAGTAGACGAGCGCGGTGTCCGGCGTCGGCATGTTCGGGCTCGGCGGCACCCAGGGCAGCCCCGTCGCGTCGAAGAACTCCGTGCGCCGCCACCCCGTCATCCGCACGGTCTCCAGGGGCACGGGCGCGGCCAGGAACTCCCCGTTGAAGAGCCGGGCCAGCTCGGCGACCGTCATGCCGTGCGCCTGCGCGATCGGCTCGCGCCCCACGAACGTCGCGAACGTCCGGTCCAGGACGGGCCCGAGCGCCGCCCGCCCGGTCACCGGGTTGGGCCGGTCCAGGACCACGAACCGCTTCCCGGCGAGCGCGGCGGCCGCCATGCAGTCGTACAGCGTCCAGATGTACGTGTAGAACCGCGCACCGACGTCCTGGATGTCGAACACGACGGTGTCCACCCCGGAGGCGGTGAAGACGTCCGCGAGCGGCTGCCCGCTCTTCAGGTACGTGTCGTAGACGGGCAGCCCGGTCGCCGGGTCGTCGTACCGGCCTTCGGAGCCGCCCGCCTGCGCGGTGCCCCGGAAGCCGTGCTCGGGGCCGAAGACGGCGACGAGGTCCACCCGCTCGTCGGCGGCCATGACGTCGACGACGTGCCGCGCGTCCGGGGTGATCCCGGTCGGGTTGGTGACGATCCCGACCCGTTCGCCGGCCAGCAGGGCGTACCCGTCCGCCGCCAGCCGCTCGAACCCGGTCCGCACCCGGCCGTGACCGGGCGCGGCGGCGGCCGGGGCGGCGGACGCCGACGCCGCCACCGCGCCGAGGGCCCCTCCGGCGGCCAGCAGACTCCGTCGCGACAGACCCATGGAACCTCCTCGGGGTGACATGGGCACGCACGCTAGCGCTCCTGACCGCGCCGGGGAACGAGGCGTGCGGAACGGGTCTTCCGCCACTCCATACCGACTGGTTAGTCTGTGCGGGTCCTCGCAGCGGTTCATGCGGCCGCCGCGGTTCTTCACAGCAGTTCTTCACAGCGGTTCTTCACAGCGGTTCCTTGCAGCGGGTCGTCACAGCCGAGAGGTGGGTCCATGGCCGCGGGTACGGATGCGGGTACGGGTACGAGCACGGGCGCGAACGCTCTCCGGGGCGCCGGGGTCGTCGTCACCGGGGCGGGCGGCGGCATCGGTGCCGCCCTGGCCCGCCGCTTCGCCGCCGAGGGGGCCCGGGTCGTGGTCAACGACCTCGACGCCGTCCGTGCCAAGGCCGTCGCCGAGGAGATCGGGGCCGTCGCCGTCCCCGGCGACGCCTCCGCCGTGGTCGACGAGGCGCGGGAGGTCCTCGGCGGCACCGTCGACGTCTGGTGCGCCAACGCCGGGCTCTCCTCGCCCGGCGACGCCTTCGCCGACGAGGACGTCTGGGCCGCCGCCTGGGACGTCAACGTGATGGCGCACGTGCGCGCGGCCCGCGCCCTGCTCCCGGAATGGCTGGAGCGCGGCAGCGGCCGGTTCGTCTCCACCGTCTCCGCCGCCGGACTGCTCACCATGATCGGCGCGGCGCCGTACAGCGTCTCCAAGCACGGCGCGTACGCCTTCGCCGAATGGCTCTCCCTCACCTACCGGCACCGCGGCCTCAAGGTCCACGCCATCTGCCCGCAGGGCGTCCGTACGGACATGCTGACGGCCGCGGGAACGGCCGGCGAGCTGGTCCTCGCCCCCACCGCCATCGAGCCCGAGGACGTCGCCGACGCGCTCGTCGACGCCATCGCGGAGGACCGCTTCCTCGTCCTGCCCCACCCCGAGGTCGCCGGCTACTACCGCAACCGCGCCACCGACCCGGAGCGCTGGATCGGCACCATGAACCACGTCCAGCAGGCGTGGGAGACGGGCACCCGCTAGGAATCGTCCCGGCGGATGGGAAGATCTACGGACGGGAACGGTGTTTCCCGACCCAGGACGATCACGGGTGATCACGGAAGATCGCGGACGATCACGAAGGAAGGCGGCGGAGCATGGCCAGGACGACGGACGGGAGCGGCACGCCCGTGCCCCAGAGGCTCCTCGCCGCCGCCACCCGGCTCTTCGCGGAGCAGGGCTACGACCGCACCTCCGTCCAGGAGATCGTCGAGGCCGCCGGTGTCACCAAGGGCGCCCTCTATCACTACTTCGGCTCCAAGGAGGACCTCCTCCAGGAGGTCTACTCCCGGGTGCTGCGCCTCCAGCAGGAGCGGCTCGACGCCTTCGCGGACGCCGACGCCCCCATCGAGGACCGGCTGCGCGACGCCGCCGCCGACGTCGTCGTGACCACCATCGAGAACCTCGACGACGCCTCCATCTTCTTCCGCTCCATGCACCACCTCAGCCCGGAGAAGCACAAGCAGGTCCGCTCCGAGCGGCGCCGCTACCACGAGCGCTTCCGCGCCCTGATCGAGGAGGGCCAGCGCTCCGGGGTGTTCTCCTCGGCGACCCCCGCCGACCTGGTCGTCGACTACCACTTCGGCTCCGTGCACCACCTCTCCACCTGGTACCGCCCCGACGGCCCGCTCACCCCCGAGCAGGTCGCCGGCCACCTCGCCGACCTCCTGCTCCGAGCCCTCCGCCCCTGACGGCCCCGCGGGGTATAACTGGCCCGTGGACGGGGCGGGCGGGGCGGACGGGACACGCGAGCGGGCGGGCATCGACCGCAGACTCGTCGTCGTGGGCACGGGCAGCTACCGGCACGCACCCGAACTACCCCTGATGCCCGAGGAGTTACGCGCCGCCGTCCGCCTCTTCGGCGGACTCGGCTACCGCGTCGACGAGCGGATCACCGACGCCGGCCTCGGCACCACCCGGGACCGCGTCCTGGACTGGGCCTACCGGACGGACGGCACCGGCAGCGCCGTCGTCGTCTACTGGACGGGACACGGCGCCGACGGCGCGGGCCGCCACTACCTGCTCTGCGCCGACAGCCACCCCGACCGGCTCGCCGGCACGGCGCTCGCCGCCGAGGACCTCACCCGCTACGTCCTCGAATCCGGCGCCGAACGGGTCCTCCTCGTCATCGACACCTGCTGGGCCGGACAAGGCGGCGCCGACGCGGCCACCGCCGCCGAACGGCTGCGCGCCGCACTCCGCCAGGGGGCCGCCGACCACCGGGTCACCGGCCAAGCCGACACCGGACGGCGGCTCACCGACTTCGCCGTCATAGCCGTCGCCCGCGCCGGGGAACCCGCCTCGCCGATGGTCTTCGCCGCCGCCCTCGAAACCGCGCTCGCCCGGCTCTCCGTCTCCCTCAAGCAGCGCTACCTCTCCGTCGAGCAGGTCGTCGACACCGTCAACGACATCTACCGGAGCGCCGGAATCCGCCAGACCGCCCGCGCCCACGTGGAGACCGAGGGCTACGCCTTCTTCTCCTTCGAGAACACCGGCTACCGCCCCGAGGCCCGCTACGACGAGGGCGACGTCGCCGAACTGGCGGCCAGGCTCGCCCGGACCGGCCCCGAAGGCCTGCGCCGCCGCGCCGACCTGGAAACCCACTTCGCCCCGCGCGGACAGGGCTTCGAACACGCCGCACCCGGACGCGGCGGCTCGTACTTCGTCGGCCGCACCGCCGAACTCGACCGGATCGGCCACTGGCTGGCCCACGGCGACCCCGCCTGGGGCCGGGGCCTCCTCGTCACCGGTGGCCCCGGCGTCGGCAAGTCCGCCCTCCTCGGCAAACTGCTCCTCCGCTCCGGCGGCCGTACGGCGGACACCCCCGCCCCCACCGCCATCCACGCCCGGCACCGCTTCCTCGAAGACCTCGTCGCCGCCGTCGCCGACGCCGCCGGGGTCACCGCCCGCACCCCGCAGGCCCTCCTCGGAGCCCTTGCCTCCCGCCGCGCCCCCCTCCACCTGATCGTCGACGCCCTCGACGAGGCCGGCGAGGCCCACGGCGACGACACCGAGGCCCGCCGGATCGCGGCGGAGCTCCTGTGCCCCCTGCTCCGCGTCCCCTGCGTACGGCTCCTCGTCGGCACCCGCCCCCACGTCGTCGACGCCTTCGGCGGCGAACCCGCCGTCCTCGACCTCGACGACTCCCGAGAGAGCAGCGGCGAGGACATCGCCCACTACGCCCGCCGCCTCCTCCAAGCACCCGACGGACCCGGCAGCCGCGGCCCGTACGACGACGCCGGCGCCGAGACCGTCGCCCGCGAGATCGCCGCCCGCGCCCGCGGCAGCTTCCTCTCGGCCCGCATCGCCGCCCGCTACCTCGGCCGCGCCCCCCGCCCCGTCGACCCCACCGAACCCGGCTGGCACGCCCGCGTCCCCGAGGTCGGCGAAACCCCCGGCGTCACCTTCCTCCGCGTCCTCCGCCACCAACTCGGCCCCTCCCACCCCCGCGCCCTCCCCCTCCTCACCGCCCTCGCCCTCGCCGAAGGCCCCGGCCTCCCCCCAGACCACGTCTGGCGCACGATCGCAACCGCCTGCGCGACGACGGACCCGCCCACCCCCGCGTGGGCTCCGCCCGCGCCCCCTACCCACCCCCGTGTGGACAATCGTCCCTCCCCCGGACTTCGTCCGGGGGGACCCA
>NZ_JBHJQI010000159.1:0-19692 GCF_042262805.1 Streptomyces sp. NPDC056361 | reverse complement strand
GGCACCGGACGGTGCGGGGCCCCTTCGCGTACGAGAACGAGACGGGCGTCAGCGCTTGTGCTGGGCGTCCGCGACGGTGACCTCGACGCGCTGGAACTCCTTGAGCTCGCTGTAGCCGGTGGTGGCCATGGCGCGGCGCAGGGCGCCGAAGAAGTTCATGGAGCCGTCGGGGGTGTGCGACGGGCCCGCGAGGATCTCCTCGGTGGTGCCGACGATGCCCAGGTCGACGAGCTTGCCGCGCGGCACGTCCTCGTGGACGGCCTCCATGCCCCAGTGGTGGCCCTTGCCGGGGGCGTCGGTGGCGCGGGCGAGCGGGGAGCCGATCATGACCGAGTCGGCGCCGCAGGCGATGGCCTTCGGCAGGTCGCCGGACCAGCCGACACCGCCGTCGGCGATGACGTGCACGTACCGGCCGCCCGACTCGTCCATGTAGTCGCGGCGGGCCGCGGCCACGTCGGCGACCGCGGTCGCCATCGGGACCTGGATGCCCAGCACGTTGCGGGTGGTGTGCGCGGCGCCGCCGCCGAAGCCGACGAGGACACCCGCGGCGCCGGTGCGCATCAGGTGCAGGGCCGCGGTGTACGTGGCGCAGCCGCCGACGATGACCGGGACGTCGAGCTCGTAGATGAACTGCTTGAGGTTCAGCGGCTCGGACGCGCCGGAGACGTGCTCGGCGGAGACCGTCGTGCCGCGGATGACGAAGATGTCCACGCCGGCGTCGACGACGGCCTTGGAGAACTGCGCGGTGCGCTGCGGGGAGAGCGCGGCGGCGGTCACGACACCGGAGTCGCGCACCTCCTTGATGCGCTGCCCGATCAGCTCTTCCTTGATCGGCGCGGCGTAGATCTCCTGCAGGCGGCGGGTCGCGGTCGCCTCGTCCAGCTCGGCGATCTCGTCGAGCAGCGGCTGCGGGTCGTCGTAACGGGTCCAGAGACCCTCCAGGTTCAGGACGCCCAGGCCGCCCAGCTCGCCGATCCGGATGGCGGTCTGCGGCGACACGACCGAGTCCATCGGGGCGGCCAGGAACGGCAGCTCGAATCGGTAGGCGTCGATCTGCCAGGCGATCGAGACCTCCTTCGGGTCCCGGGTGCGCCGGCTCGGGACGACGGCGATGTCGTCGAACGCGTACGCCCTGCGGCCGCGCTTGCCGCGCCCGATCTCGATCTCAGTCACGATGTGTGGCCTTTCCCTCTACGTCTGCGCCTACCAGTATCCCCGACACAAGCGTGAGGGGCGGCTCCGGCCACATGCCGGAACCGCCCCCACGCGTCGCGCTGTGTTACTTCCTGCTGTAGTTCGGCGCCTCGACCGTCATCTGGATGTCGTGCGGGTGGCTCTCCTTGAGGCCCGCCGAGGTGATCCGGACGAACCGGCCCTTGGACTCCATCTCCGCGACGGTGGCGGCACCCACGTAGCCCATGGTCTGGCGGAGACCGCCGACGAGCTGGTGCAGCACGTTGGCCAACGGGCCGCGGTAGGGCACCTGGCCCTCGATGCCCTCGGGCACGAGCTTGTCGTCGGAGGTGACCTCCGCCTGGAAGTAGCGGTCCTTCGAGTACGACTTGCCCTGGCCGCGGGACTGCATGGCGCCGAGCGAGCCCATGCCGCGGTACGACTTGAACTGCTTGCCGTTGATGAAGAGCAGCTCGCCGGGCGACTCCTCGCAGCCCGCGAGGAGGCTGCCGAGCATCACGGTGTCGGCGCCGGCGGCGAGCGCCTTGCCGATGTCGCCGGAGTACTGCAGGCCGCCGTCGCCGATGAGCGGGACGCCGGCGGCACGGGCCGCGAGGGAGGCCTCGTAGATCGCGGTGACCTGCGGGACGCCGATGCCGGCGACCACGCGGGTGGTGCAGATCGAGCCGGGGCCCACGCCGACCTTGATGCCGTCGACGCCGGCGTCGATCATCGCCTGCGCGCCGTCACGCGTGGCGACGTTGCCGCCGATCACGTCGACGTTCACGCTGGACTTGATCTTCGACATCCAGCTCAGGGCGTTGCTGTTGTGGCCGTGCGAGGTGTCGACGATCAGGAAGTCCACACCGACGGCGGCGAGCGCCTGGGCGCGCTCCAGCGCCTCGGGGCTGGCGCCCACGGCGGCACCGACGAGCAGGCGGCCCTCGGAGTCCTTCGCGGCGTTCGGGTACTTCTCCGCCTTGACGAAGTCCTTGACGGTGATGAGGCCCTTGAGGACGCCCTCGTCGTCGACCAGCGGCAGCTTCTCGATCTTGTGGCGGCGCAGCAGCTCCATCGCGTCGACGCCGGAGATGCCGACCTTGCCGGTGACCAGCGGCATCGGCGTCATGACCTCGCGGACCTGACGGCTGCGGTCGCTCTCGAAGGCCATGTCGCGGTTGGTGACGATGCCGAGCAGCTTGCCGTCCGGGTTGGTGACCGGGACGCCGCTGATGCGGAACTTGGCGCACAGGGCGTCGGCCTCGGCGAGCGTCGCCTCCGGGTGCACCGTGATGGGGTCGGTGACCATGCCGGACTCGGACCGCTTGACCAGGTCGACCTGGTTGACCTGGTCCTCGACGGAAAGGTTGCGGTGCAGCACGCCGACGCCGCCGAGCCGGGCCATGGCGATCGCCATGCGGGACTCGGTGACCTTGTCCATCGCCGCCGAGAGCAGCGGGATGTTGACACGGACGTTGCGCGAGATGCGGGACGAGGTGTCGACCGCGTTCGGGAGGACCTCGGACGCGCCCGGCAGGAGCAGCACGTCGTCGTAGGTCAGCCCGAGTGTCGCGAATTTCTCGGGCACTCCGTCGACGTTGGCAGTCATGACACCTTCCCAAATGGCCTTGATCGGTGCGGGATGTCCATGCTAACGGGCTTGAGCCGTGTCTCATTCCACGATCAAGATCAGTGGAAAGCTTTGGACGTTCACACGTGTACGAAAGGGACGACGAGCCCCGGCGAGTCTTACTGCTCGGCCAGGGCCCGCAGCCGGCTGAGCGCGCGGTGCTGCGCGACCCGGACGGCCCCCGGGGACATGCCGAGCATCTGCCCGGTCTCCTCGGCGGTCAGCCCGACGGCGACCCGGAGCACCAGCAGCTCGCGCTGGTTCTCCGGGAGGTTGGCGAGCAGCTTCTTGGCCCACTCGGCGTCGTCGCTGAGCAGCGCGCGCTCCTCGGGACCGAGGGAGTCGTCGGGCCGCTCGGGCATCTCGTCGGAGGGCACGGCCGTGGACCCCGGGTGCCGCATGGCGGCCCGCTGGAGGTCGGCGACCTTGTGTCCGGCGATGGCGAAGACGAAGGCCTCGAAGGGCCTGCCCGTGTCCTTGTAGCGCGGCAGCGCCATCAGGACGGCGACGCAGACCTCCTGGGCCAGGTCCTCGACGAAGTGCCGGGCGTCGCCCGGCAGCCGGTTGAGGCGGGTGCGGCAGTACCGCAGGGCGAGCGGGTGCACCCGCGCGAGCAGGTCGTGCGTCGCCTGCGCGTCGCCGTCGACCGCGCGGCCGACGAGCGCGCCGATCTCCCCCTGCCCGGCAGGCATGGGGGACCTCACGGTCTCGTCGTCGCGCATCGCTCCATGGTGCCCCGACGCTTCCGCGTCCGCGGCACCGCGTCCGTAGTTGTGCACCGAAGCGTTATGAGTAGGTGCGCCGGAACTCATCTCCCGCGCCCTCCCCTCCCGCTCGATCGACTCGTCCCCGAGGAACTCCACATCTCAAGGATGCGTCATCCGGCGGGGAAGTGACACAAGCCGACCCCGTCCGCCCCGCGACGGACGCGGACTCGGACGGGGACATGGCGGGTGACCTGGGGTTCAGCGGACCAGGCCCCAGCGGAATCCGAGCGCGACGGCATGGGCCCGGTCCGACGCGCCGAGCTTCTTGAAGAGGCGCCGGGCGTGCGTCTTGACCGTGTCCTCGGAGAGGAAGAGCTCGCGCCCGATCTCCGCGTTGGACCGGCCGTGGCTCATGCCTTCGAGAACCTGGATCTCGCGTGCGGTGAGGGTGGGCGCGGCGCCCATCTCGGCCGAACGGAGGCGGCGCGGGGCGAGCCGCCAGGTCGGGTCGGCGAGCGCCTGGGTGACGGTGGCCCGCAGTTCGGCGCGCGAGGCGTCCTTGTGCAGATAGCCACGCGCACCCGCGGCGACCGCGAGGGCGACGCCGTCGAGGTCCTCGGCGACCGTGAGCATGATGATGCGGGCGCCGGGGTCCGCGGAGAGCAGCCGGCGGACGGTCTCCACGCCGCCCAGACCGGGCATGCGTACGTCCATCAGAATCAGGTCCGAGCGGTCCGCGCCCCAGCGGCGGAGGACTTCCTCGCCGTTGGCCGCGGTGGTCACGCGCTCGACGCCGGGCACGGTCGCGACCGCCCGGCGGAGCGCCTCTCGGGCAAGCGGGGAGTCGTCGCAGACGAGGACGGATGTCATGCCTGACCTCCGCGGCTCTCGCAGCTGTAGCGCGTCACCTTGAGCCTCCAGGGCTGTACGTAATCGTCACCTGTGCGATTGACGCTCTCGGACACCTGCCCGATCGCTTCTTCCTTCAACCGCCTCCGCACTCTCAACGACGGTCACTCGAAAGAGTTACGGGTCGGACGGCGGCCTTCGGCACTCTACGTGAGGGTCCGCACACGGAGGAGAGCGCCGCAGGTCATCCGTCCTTCATCGAAAGCTATGCCCCATTTAGCGGGTTTTCTTCCCTTTTCGCAGTGTCTGTGGCTAGATTCGCAATGAGTCATATTTACATCTACTTCGACAGTAGATGTGCGACCCAGACCTGACGGGGACCCGGAGGAGCCCCGCCGATCAGCCATCCACCCGCCCACCTATCCGTTCGACACGGTTTCAAGGGGACAAGCGCAATGGCAGATTTCTCCCGCCTTCCCGGACCCAACGCCGATCTGTGGGACTGGCAACTGCTCGCGGCCTGCCGCGGAGTCGACAGCTCCCTGTTCTTCCACCCCGAGGGAGAGCGCGGCGCGGCACGGAGTGCGCGTGAGAACTCGGCGAAAGAGGTCTGCATGCGGTGCCCGGTACGCGCGGAGTGCGCGGCACACGCACTCGCCGTACGGGAGCCCTACGGCGTATGGGGCGGCCTCACCGAGGACGAACGCGAAGAGCTCATGGGACGCGCACGGAACCGCCTGATCTCGGCGGCGCCGACGACCGCGTCGGCCACGTCCGCCACGGGCACGGCGTCCATGACTCCCATGACAGCCATGACGACATCGGCGGCCGCGGGCCGGCCGATCGCGGAGCGCATGTGAAGGAACGTTTCTGCAACTAGGCCACGAGCCGGCGGCCACGCCCACGCGCGCGTCGGGCGGCACCTACGCGTGCGTGGCGGCCCGGTCCGGCTCGCCGCACGCCCAGGAGCGGCCGGCCCTTTCGGTGCGCGCCCTCCAGGGGTGTCACGCCGCGAGCCCGGCATGATCGGGAAGGCACCCCCTAGGGGCGTGCGGCTGCCCGGGTCAGTTCGTCCAGCGTGGCGGCGACGGCCGGGACCTGGGCCAGGTCGGGCAGCGTGAGGGCCACGATCTCGCGCTCCACGGCGGGCTCGACGGTCACGGTCCGCGCACCCTTGGGGCGTACGGACTCGATGGCCAGCTCCGGCAGGACGGCCACGCCGAGGCCGGCGCCGACCAGGCCCACCACCGCCGGGTAGTCGTCGGTGGCGAAGTCGATGCGGGGGGTGAAGCCCGCCTCCTCGCAGACGTCCACGAGCTGGCGGCGGCAGCGCGGGCAGCCGGCGATCCAGGACTCGTCGGCGAGTTCCGCGATGCCGACAGCGTCCGCGCCGGCGAGCCGGTGCCCCTCGGGCACCAGGCCCACGAGCCGGTCGGCGAGCAGCGGCCTGACGACGAGGTCGTCCCACTCGGCCTGCCCCGCGCCGTAGCGGAAGGCGAGGGCCACGTCGCAGTCGCCCTCGCGGAGCATCTCGATCGAGCGCGGCGGTTCCGCCTCGACGAGGGAGACCCGGGTGCCCGGGTGCGCGGCCCGCAGCGCGGCCAGCGCGGTGGGGACGAGGGTGGAGCTGCCGCTCGGGAAGGAGACGAGGCGGACGCGGCCGGCCCGCAGCCCCGCGATGGCGGCGACCTCCTCCTCGGCGGCGGTGAGCCCGGCCAGGATGCCGGAGGCGTGCCGCACCAGGACCTCGCCGGCCTGGGTGAGGCGCATCTCGCGTCCCGTGCGGATCAGCAACGGGGTGCCGGCGGAGGCTTCGAGGGCCTTCATCTGCTGGCTGACGGCGGGCTGGGTGCAGCCGAGTTCGCGCGCGGCGGCCGAGAAGGAGCCGGTGGCGGCGACGGCGCGCAGGACGCGGAGGTGGCGTGCCTCGATCATGCGCCCAAGCATAAGCGAATCTTGGGTTCAGCGGGGAAAATTCGACCACGACTTTGGGTTGGATGCCCTTAAGGTGCCGCCATGACCTTGCTGAGTGTGAATGTGGGCCGTGCCCGGGCGGTGGAGTACACCGACTCCGCGTCGGGGACGACGGGCATCGACAAGCGCCCCGTCGACGGACCCGTACGGATCGAGGACCCGGGGCCGCCCGGCGTCGGCGCCGGCGGCCTCGCCGGGGACAGCGTCTGCGACCTGCGCTTCCACGGCGGCCGCGACCGGGCCGCGTACGCCTTCGCCCGTGAGGACCTGGACCGGTGGGAGGCCGAACTCGGCCGCCCGCTGGCCAACGGCTCCTTCGGCGAGAACCTCACCACCCTCGGCCTCGACGTCAACGGGGCCCTGATCGGGGAGCGCTGGCGGATCGGCGACGACGTGGTCCTCGAGGTCACCGGCGGCCGCATCCCCTGCCGTACGTTCGCCGGCTTCGTCGGGGAGAAGGGATGGGTCAAGCGGTTCACGCAGTCGCCGGCCGGACCCGGCGCGCTGCTGCGGGTGATCGAGCCCGGCGAGATCCGGGCCGGCGACCCGATCGCGGTCGTGCACCGGCCCGACCACCACGTCACCGTCGCGCTCCTGCACCACGCCGCGACCGCCGACCGCACCCTGCTGCCCGAGACCCTGGCCGCCGCCGAGTGGATGGAGTCGGGGCTGCTCGCGCTGGCCCGCCGGTACGCGGACGCCTACGGCGACGGGCGGGGCGGAGCGGACGGCGGCGCGGCCGAGGGGGCGGACGGCGGGGCGGACGCCGCTCCGTAGCCGCTCGGCGGGGGCACTACCGTGCCCGTATGACGACTGCACTGATCACAGGCGCCACCGCGGGCATCGGAGCCGCCTTCGCACGGAGACTCGCGGCGGACGGCCACGATGTCGTGCTCGTGGCGAGGGACGTGAAGCGGCTCCGGGAGCAGGCCACCGAGCTGCACGACCGGCACGGCATCGAGGCCGAGGTGCTCTCCGCCGACCTCGCCGACGAGAAGGGCATCGCCTCCGTCGAGGCCCGCCTCTCGGACCCGAAGCGGCCGGTGGACCTGCTCGTGAACAACGCCGGCTTCGGCAACAAGGGCCGTTTCCTCGAAGTCTCCATGGCCGACGAGTTGAAGATGCTCACGGTGCACTGCGAGGCGGTGCTGCGGCTGACCTCGGCCGCCGCCTCCTCGATGCGGGAGCGGGGCCGGGGCGCCGTCGTGAACGTCGCCTCGGTGGCGGCCTTCGTGCCCCGCGGCACGTACGGCGCCTCCAAGGCGTGGGTCGTCCAGTTCACCCAGGGCGCGGCGCGGGACCTCGCGGGCAGCGGGGTCCGGCTCATGGCGCTGTGCCCGGGCTTCGTCCGCACCGAGTTCCACGAGCGCGCGGGGATGGGGACGGACAACATCCCCGGCTGGATGTGGCTCGACGCGGACAAGCTGGTGTCCGCGGCGCTCTCGGACCTGGAACGGGGGAAGACCCTGTCCATCCCCGACCCCCGCTACAAGGCCCTCATGGGCGTGGCGAAGCTGGCGCCGCGCGGTCTGCTCGGCGGCGTCTCCTCCAAGGCGGGCCGCAAGTACGGGCCGAAGTAGGCCTATCCCAAGGGGAGTCGCACGGTCGTGCCGTCCTGCCAGGTCACGTGCAGGGTGCGGCCGGCGACCCGGACGTCCGCGAGGCCGGACACGGGAGCGGGGGCGGCCTCGGCGGTGAGCGACGCGAGGGCGACGAAGAGGCTCTCCGGACCGCGCGTGACGCCGTGCAGCGCGGGGGTACGGGTGGGGCCCGGGCCCTGGAGGGTGGCTCCGGTGGCGAGTTCGGCGGTCCCGGGGTCGTAGCCGTGGACCGGGTGGAGCTGGGAGACGGGCCCTTCGGCGTGCGCGGCCCAGCCGGTCTGCCGTACGGGGGTCCCTTCCGGGGCGTCGAGGACGAGGTGGGCGCGGACCTCGGCGCGGCCGTGCGCGAGCGTCGCCGAGAACACCCGGACGCCGGGCAGCGGACGGTGCACGGAGGCCGCCCAGCCCGGGCCGGTGCCGGCCGGGGCGGCGGGGCCGCGCCGGGTGGGCTCCCCGTCGGCGATCAGGGCGAAGTGGTTGTCGGCGGCGTCGGGCGCGGCGGTGGGTCCCGTACGGGTGGAGTAGGCCTGGCGGGCGTACCCGGGGTCGTCCTCGCCCCCTTCCCCGCTCCCCACGTGGTTGGTGCCGTGGTTGTGGAGGCGTACGAGCCCGTCCGCGGCGGTGGTCTGGACGAGCAGTCCGGCCGGGGCGACGGGACGGACGGTGTCGGCGCGTTCGGCCGGCAGGGGTTCCTCCCGGTCGGTCCAGGCCGGGTGGTCGGCGGGCAGCAGGAGGCCCAGGAAGCCCTTGGAGGCCCAGTAGGGGGAGCCGGGGCCCGAGTACTCCTGGACGAGGGGCGCGTACGGGCCGTGCCAGCCGAGCGTGAGGAGCCCGCGGTCGTCGGTGGCTTGCCGGTCCAGGAAGTAGCGGAGGGTGCCGGAGGCGAGGTGGCGGGTGGCACCGGGGGTGAGCGGGGTGTGGCCGGTGAGGGTGCCGAGCCAGGGGGCGGCGGCCGCGGCGAAGCGGTAGATCAGGGAACGCCCGTACGGGAGGGGGGCGCCGTTCGCGTCGAAGAGGTGGACGTAGTCGTCGAGGTGGGCGCGGAGGCGGGGCCCGTAGCGGCCGAGGAGTTCCCGGTCGCCGGCGAGGTGGGCGTGCAGGACGGGGTAGAAGTGCAGGGCCCAGGCGTTGTAGTGGTCGAAGGCGCGGTTGTCGCCGTCGCTGTACCAGCCGTCGCCGAGGTACCAGTCCTCGATCCGGGCGAGGGAGCGGTCGATCGTGGCGGCGGCGCGGTCGGTCTCGACGCCGGCGTCCTGGAGGAAGCCGGCGACGGTGAGGCCGAAGAGCCACCAGTTGTTGTCGACGGGCGACGGGCCGAGGGCGGGCAGGAGCCACTCGGCGACCCGCTGCCGGGTGCCGTCGTCGAGGCGGTCCCAGAGCCAGGGGCGGGTGAGGCGGAGGCCGAGGGCGACCGAGGCGGATTCGACGACCGCCTGGCGGGTGTCGGCCATCAGGGGCCAGGAGTCCGGGTCCGCCCGCCCGGGCCGCGCGGTTCCGGCGGCGAGGCCTTCCGCGTACCGGTCGAGGTGGCCGTGCGGGTCCTCGCCCCCGGCGCCCGCGGTGCGGAGGGCGACGAGGAGGAAGGTGCGGGCCCAGCCCTCCAGGCCGTCGGAGCGTGCCCCCGACCAGCTGGGGCGGGGGCCCGGGAGGTCGATCAGCGCGCGTCCCGGCGAGGCGTACGGGCGGACGGCGAGGAGGAGTCGGTCGGCCGCGGCCTCCCAGTGGGTACGGGTCCAGCCGGTGTACGGGCTGAGCTCACGGTTCTCGGGTGGCGTGGGCATGATGCTCCCTGGGACTCCCTGCGCTGACGTCTGCGTCGCGGGGAATCCTGGACAGACTCCGATCGAACGTCAAGACTATCGGAGCGAATGATCGAAACTCTCATCGTTCGATCATTTCTGGGCTAGGGTCGGGAACCGATCACGACCACCGCGAGGGGGAACTGCGCCGTGCGCGAGAGTGCTGCCGAACGACACGACCGACTGCTGGCCCTGGTGCGCGAGCGCGGCACCGCCCGCGTCTCCGAACTGGCCGAGCGCCTCGGGGTCTCCCCCGTCACCGCCCGCCGGGACGTCGAGGCGCTGGCCGGGCAGGGACTGCTCGACCGGGTGCACGGCCAGGTGTCCTGGCCGCGGGGACAGAGCGCCGCCGGCGCCGGACGACCGGGCGAGGGCCTGGTGCTCGGCCTGCTCGCCCCCTCCGCCACGTACTACTTCGCCGAGGTCATCCGCGGGGCCCACGAGGCGGCGGCGCGGGCCGGCGCCCGGCTCGTGCTGCGCATCTCGGACTACCGGCCCGAGGAGGACCGCGCCCGCACCGAGGGACTCCTCGCGGCCGGCGCCGAGGGCGTGCTCGTGGCGCCCGGCTGGCGGGGCACCGAGGACCGGCTCGCGTACGGGGACTGGCTGGCGGAACTCCCGGTGCCGGCCGTGCTCCTGGAGCGCAGGGCCGAACCCGGCAGCCCCCTCGACGACCTCGACCGGGTCGTCTCCGACCACGGCCACGGCGTCCTGCTCGCCCTGCGCCACCTGCTCTCCCTCGGCCACGCGACGCCGCTGCTCGTGGCCCGGCGGGACTCCCCGACCGCGCTCGCGGTGCGCGCGGGCTACGCCGGGGCGCTCGGCACGCTCGGCCTGAAGGAACCGCGCCCGGTCATCGACTCCGTACCGGCCGAGGCGGATCCGGAGGGCTTCGAGCGGGCCGTGCGGGCCCTGCACGACGCGGTCCGCTCGGGCCTCGCGGGCGCGGCCCTGGTCCACAACGACGTGGACGCGATCGAGATCGTGCAGCGCCTCGCCGAGCTGGGCGTACGGGTGCCGCAGGACCTGGCCCTGATCGCGTACGACGACGAGGTCGCCGCCCTCGCCGACACCCCGCTGACGGCGGTCGCGCCGCCGAAGCGGCAGGTGGGGCGGCACGCCACGGAGCTCCTCGTGGAGCGGCTCACCGAGAGCCCCGACGAGGACGCGGCCCGGCGCCATCTGAGCCTGCTGCCGAGGCTGCGGGTACGCGACTCGTGCGGGGCGCGGGGCGACTGACGGGCACGACGGGCGGTGTCGGCCGCGGGTGGTGTCGGCGGGCGCCGCGGGCGGTACGGGCGGGTGCCGTGGGTGGTGTCGGCAAGCGGCGCGGGCGGTGTCGGCGGGCGGTGCGACGAGCGATCGATCTGTTCTTTTTTCGATCAATCAATCTTTCGCTCTTGACTTCGGTCATGAACGGTCACAGGATCACGGCCACAACCTCCCAGCCGCCCCGCCCCCAGGAGTCGAGCCGTGACCCGTAGTTGGAGCAGAACGTCCCGTGTCATAGCCGGCACCGCCACCGCCCTCGCCGTCCTCACGGCCTGCGGCGGCGGCGGTGACGACACCGCGAACAAGCCGACCGGACCCGTGACCATCACCTTCTGGGGCTGGGCCAAGGGCTCCAAGGACGTCGTGGACGCCTTCAACGCCTCCCACACCGACATCCAGGTGAAGTTCGAGGAGATCCCCTCCGGCACCGCCGGCGGCTACGCCAAGATCTCCAACGCGGTGAAGGCCGGCAACGCCCCCGACCTCGTCTCCATCGAGTACTCCTCGCTCCCCGAGTTCGTGAGCTCCGGCGCCCTCCAGGACATCGGCGACCAGTTCACCGAGGCCGACCGCGCCAAGCTGCTCCCGCAGTCCGTCGAACTCACCACCCTCGGCGGCAAGTCCTGGGCCGTCCCCTTCGACGCCGCCCCGCAGGCCTTCTTCTACCGCAAGGACCTGTTCGCCAAGTACAAGATCCAGACCCCGGCGACCTGGGACGACTTCAAGAAGGCCGCCGAGCAGGTCAAGAAGGCCGATGCCAAGGCCCGGCTCGCCACCTTCTTCCCCGACGACCCGACCACCTTCGAGGCCATGGCCTGGCAGGCCGGCGCCCAGTGGTTCAAGGCCGAGAACGACACCTGGAAGATCGACACCGCCGACCCGGCCACCACCAAGGTCACCGCCTACTGGCAGGGCCTCCTCGACGCCGACCTCGTCCACAAGGACGCCTCCTTCAGCCCCGAGTGGGTCGGCTCCCTCAAGAACGGCACCACCATCGGCTACCTCGGCGCCTCCTGGGGCGCGGGCGTCCTCAAGGGCAACGTGCCCGAACTGAACGGCAAGTGGGCCGTCGCCCCCATCCCCACCTGGGACGGAAAGCCCGCCAGCGGCATGCTCGGCGGCACCTCCTTCGCCGTCACCAAGAACAGCACGAAGAAGGACGCGGCCGTCACCTTCGCCGAGTGGATGTCCACCACCGAGGACGGCGTGAAGGCCCGCATCGCCTCCGGCACCTCCTCCGCCTTCCCCGCCGCCGCCGCCCTGCGCCCGGTCGCCAAGAAGGCCTTCGACGCCGGCTACTACGACGGCCAGGACATCTACGCCCTCTTCGAGGCCGCCGGCGCCTCCATCAACCCCAACTGGTCCTGGGGCCCCACCACCGGCACCACCAACACCACCATCAAGGACCACTTCGGCAAGATCGCCCAGGGCGGCCCCGGCATCGCCGACGCCGTCAAGGCCGGCCACGACGCCACCGTCGCCGAACTCACCAAGCGCGGCCTGAAGGTCGAGGGCTGACCGCATGAAGGCCCGAACCCGCGCCGCAACGATCCTGCTGACCCCCTTCTTCCTCCTGTTCACCGCGGTGATGGTGGTGCCGATCGGATACGCGGTCTGGCTCAGCCTCTTCACCGAGAAGCAGTCCGGACTGGGCTTCGGCGGCACCGAGACCGTCTTCACCGGCCTCGACAACTACACCGCGGCGCTGGGTGACCGGGCCTTCCGCGAGGGCTTCGGCGTCCTGCTCGGATACTGCCTGCTCTACATCCCGCTGCTGCTCGCCGGAGCCCTCGGCCTCGCCCTCCTGCTCGACTCTGCACTCGCCCGCGCCCGCCGCTTCTTCCAGCTCGCGCTGTTCCTGCCGCACGCCGTCCCCGGCATCATCGCCGCCCTGATCTGGGTCTACCTCTACACGCCCCAGCTCAGCCCGGTCGTCCAGGCCATGGACGCCGGAGGCATCGGCTTCGACTTCTTCTCCCCCGCAGGCACCCTGCCCTCCGTCGTCAACATCGCCCTGTGGGAATGGCTCGGCTACAACATGGTCATCTTCTACGCGGCCCTCCAGGCCATCGACCGCTCCGTCCTCGAAGCGGCCACCGTCGACGGGGCCGGCGCCTGGCGGATCGCCTTCGCCATCAAGATCCCGCTCGTCAAGGCCTCCCTCGCCATGGTCGGCCTCTTCACGATCATCGGCTCCCTCCAGCTCTTCACCGAACCGCTGATCCTCAACAAGGGCACCGGCTCCGCCGTCACCTCCACCTGGACGCCCAACATGTACGCGTACACCGCGGCCTTCGACCGCAACGACTACGGGCTCGCCGCCGCGGCCTCCGCACTCCTCGCCCTGACGGCCGCCCTGCTCTCCTTCGCGGTCACCCGCCTCACCGGCAGGCGCAAGGCGGGCACGGCACGCGAGGCGAGCACCGCACGCACCGCACGCACGGCGGGCACGGCACGGAAGGAGCAGACGGCATGAGCAACCGCGCCCCCAACCGCTGGCTGTCCAAGACGGCCGTCAACGGCGCCCTCCTCCTCGCCGTCGTCTACATGCTCTTCCCCCTCGTGTGGCTGCTCACCGCAGCCACCAAGGACGCCGGCGGCCTCCTCGCCGGAAACGCCTTCTCCTTCGAGGGCTTCGACCTCGGCGGCAACCTCAGCCGGCTCGCCGCGTACAACGACGGCGTCTACTTCCGCTGGTACACCAACAGCCTCCTCTACGCGGGCCTCGGCGCCCTCGCCTGCTCCCTCGTCAGCGTCGCCGCCGGATACGCCTTCCACGTCTACGACTTCCGGGGCAAGGAGAAGCTCTTCGGCCTCGTCCTCCTCGGCGTGCTCGTCCCCACCACCGCGCTCGCCCTGCCGATGTACCTCCTCGCCAGCGAGGTCGGCGTCGTCAACACCTACTGGGCCGTCCTGATCCCCGTCCTCGTCAACCCCTTCGGCGTCTACCTCTCCCGGGTCTTCTGCGCCGGCTACATCCCCGACGAGGCCCTCGAAGCCGCCCGCATCGACGGCGCCGGCGAACTGCGCGTCTTCTGGTCCATCGGACTGCGCATGGTCATGCCCGGCTTCGTGACCGTCTTCCTCTTCCAGTTCACCGCCGTCTGGAACAACTTCTTCCTCCCCCTGGTGATGCTGTCCGACCAGAAGCTCTACCCGCTGAGCCTCGGCCTGTACGCGTGGAACAGCAACGCCCACGCCGAACCCGACTTCTACCCCCTCGTCGTCACCGGGTCCCTCCTCGCCGTCGTCCCCCTCGTCGTCGCCTT
The DNA here is from genome assembly GCF_042262805.1 of Streptomyces sp. NPDC056361. Taxonomy (NCBI): domain Bacteria; kingdom Bacillati; phylum Actinomycetota; class Actinomycetes; order Kitasatosporales; family Streptomycetaceae; genus Streptomyces; species Streptomyces sp. NPDC056361. The sequence continues at coordinate 5,418 of NZ_JBHJQI010000159.1, read as the reverse complement.
CGTCTCCCTCCAGCGCCACTGGAAGGCCGGCCTCACCGCCGGCAGCGTCAAGTGAGGAAGGCCGGTACCCACGATGCACCCCGCCACTGACAACCGCCCCGCGCTCCTGCTCGCGATGGGCCCCGACATCGCCGACCGGCTGCTCACCGGCGCCCACCGCGACCGCCTCGCCGCCCTCACCCGCACCGACCCGCACCTCGTCGCGCACGACCTCACCGCCCCCGGCCCCCGCGTCGCCGCCGCCCTCGCCGAGGCCGAACTCCTCCTCACCTGCTGGGGAGCGACCCCCCTCACCGCCGACGTCCTCGACCGCGCCCCCCGGCTCAAAGCCGTCGTCCACGCCGCCGGCTCCGTCAAACACCACATCACCGACGCCTGCTGGGACCGCGGCCTCCGCGTCACCTCCGCCGCCGCCGCCAACGCCCTCCCCGTCGCCGAATACGCCCTCGCCGCGATCCTCTTCGCCGGAAAGGGCGTCCTCCGCTCCGCCCAGCGCTACGCGCGGCACCGCACCGACGACTCCTGGCTCACCGAGTCAGCCCCCTGGGGCAACTACCACCGCACCATCGGCATCATCGGCGCCTCCCGCATCGGCCGCCGCGTCATCGAACTCCTCCGCCCCTTCGACTGCGAAGTCCTCCTCTACGACCCGTACGTGACGACCCCGCCCCCCGGCACCGAACTCGTCGGCCTCGACGAACTCTGCGCCCGCAGCACCGTCATCTCGGTCCACGCCCCCCAACTCCCCTCCACCCACCGCATGATCGGCGCCACCCAACTCGCCGCCATGCCCGACGGCACCACCCTGATCAACACGGCCCGAGGCTCCCTCGTCGACGAGACCGCCCTCCTCCCCCACCTCCTCTCCGGCCGCCTCCACGCCGTCCTCGACGTCACCGACCCCGAACTCCCCCCACCCGACTCCCCCCTCTGGACCCTCCCCAACGTCCTCCTCACCCCCCACGTCGCCGGCTCCCTCGGCAACGAACTCCACCGCATGACGGACCAGGCGATCGAGGAGGTCGCCCGCTACGGGAGGGGCGAGCCCTTCGCTGAGGAGGTCCGCGCCGACGACCTGACCAGGTCGGCCTGACCCACCGGGTCCGACCACCGGCCGCCCGAACCGCCCAGCAGCCGGTCCGCCTCGGCGAGGACCGACGGCAGGGCGTCGGGCTCGACGTGCAGGACCGCGTCCAGCACACTCGACCAGTCCCCCAGGTGCAGGGCCAGCGCGGCGAACCGGCGCGCGCGTACGGGATCGGGATGGGCCAGGGCGAGGTCCGCATAGGCACGGGCGCAGCCGTGGCCGAGCGGGTGCAGCTCCGCGAGGAGCGCCGCGGCCCGCTCGTACTCCTCCTCTTCCGTGAGTTCCCCGGCGAGGACGAGGAGCCGTTCGGCCGTGTTCGGCGGCGCTGCCTGACGCACGTAGGCGACGGCTTCCTCGTACGCGCCGATCAGAACGAAAGCACGGGCGACGTAGCCCACCTGGACGGTCGCGTAAGGGCCCCCGACGGAGCTCCGCGCCCGCTCCACGTGCCGCTCCGCGTCCGCGCGCCGCCCCAGTGCGAGCTGGGCGCGCACGAGGTCCGGCACCACGCTGGCCTGGAAGGTTTCGGCCACAGCATGCTCCGCCCGGTCGAGCCACTCCGCCGCTTCCTCCACACAGTCGGCCTTCGCCTTCCCCAGCGCGACCAGTGCGCAGTGCTGGGCTCGTTCATACGGCTTCTCCAACACCATCAGACGCTCGACCTGGTCCCAGGCGCCTGCCTTCACCAGGCCGCCCACCGCCGTCGTGAGGAGGAATTCACGGTCGATGCGGCCTGCACTCGCAGCACGCTCGACGATCTCCACCACAGCCTGGTGATCGCCCGCCCCGGCAAATGCCCCGAGGACTTCCTGCAAGGCGTCCACCCGCTCCCAGGTCGGACGGCTCCAGGCCAGCTGTTCCGCACGGCGCGCCTGCCCGGTCGCCGCCAGCGCGGAGACGAACCCGACCACGGCATCGACTGCCCCGGCACGCTCGGTCTCGTCGAGCAGGGCACGCGCGGTGTCCCGTTGCCCGGGGACCCTGGCCAGGCTCGCGGCCACCCGGGAAACGACGCGGGGCATCCGTTCCCGTGGCAACATCCGCAGCGTGCGTTCGGCCGCGGCGAGCAGGCCGACCGCCGTCGAACGCTCGCCGGCGTCCAAGAGAGCATCCGCGACACCCACTCCCGCGAACGCTCCCGTCCTTCCGCCGTCGGCCACCACGGCCATCGCCAGATCGCGGCGGCCGCGCGCGCAGAGGGCCCTCGCGTACGCGGTCACCACACCGCCCCGCAATCCTTCCTCGAGCCCCTCGATCAACTCCCAGGCCCGGGAGAAGTCACCGGCCCTCACGCGGGCCGCCGCGAGATCCCTATGCAGCCCGAATGCATTCTCCGGCGCGATCTCCTCCAGCAACTCCTCCACCTCGTCCATGCGCCCGGCTCCCAGGAGCCCCTCGGCCACCGTGCGCAGGACAAGGTCACGGACCGGCGCCGATGAATCGGCGGCGGCCGCACGCGCCCGGTCCCAGGCCCCGGCCAGGGCGATTTCATGCGCCCAGTACCCACCCATCCGCCCGCCGAACACCCTGGTGTGCCACTGGTCCAGTCGATCGAACTCCCCCACGGCGACAAGGGCCCGCACCACCTCGTCCCTCCAGGGGTGAATGTCCTTACCGTCGAAGGCACTCAGCGCCTCGGCACGTAGTACGTCGCCTCGTTCCCCGTGCCCGGCCTCCTTCAGTGCCCGGGAACCGTCGAGGAACAGGACGATGCCGAACTCCTCGTCCCTCCCTGCGCCCTCCCGCAGAACACGCTCGGCGTCGTCCACCCGGCCCACAGCGAGCAGCGCCCTGCTCACCCGATCAACGGCCCGCCCTCGCAGGCCCCGGTCACTCTCGGCTCGGGCCAGCAGGAAGGCCCTTTCCGACGCCCCCGACGCGCACAGCGCGTCGATCAACGCCAGCAAAGGTCCGCCCCGCTGATTCGCTTCTTCGACGACACGGACGAACCACTCTGCCCGGTCGAGCGCACCGATCGCGAGGAGCAGCGGCACCAGGCGGGCTGCCATGCGGTCACGGTCCCGCTGGCGAACCTCGCGGAGGACGAGGTCCTCGGCCTCCGCGGCCAGCTCCTCGGCCCGCTCCCGGTGCCCTTGCTCCAGGAGTCGTTCCGCGATCGCGCACAACCCGCCGAGCTCCTGGGGCATGCCCCGCCCGCGGACCATGGCGACGGCGCGGTCCACCTGCCCCGCCGCTGCCCATGCGGCGGCCAGCTCTACCGGGGCGTTACCGTTGCGCCCGTTCAGCTCGCTCCGCCGGAAACCCAGCCGCAGCATGGTCATCACCAGGTCGGCGTGCTCGGCCCCCTCTCCCTCTTCGAGCACCGCCTCGCCCGCCGTACGGATCTCGCCCAACGCCCCGCCGATGCCCCCCGTCTCGTCCAGCAGCCGGTCGTGTCGTGCCTCGTCGAAGGCGCAGTCGAGCATCCGGTCGACGTCCCCGGACTCCCGCAGCATCGGGACGTATCCGTGGAGGAGGTAGGACGGGGACGACTTCGGCCAGCCGCGCCCCCGCCACTTCTCCGCCCAGGCGTGCAGCTCGTCGCGGCACCGGTCGAGTTCTCGTAGGCCGAGCATCTCGCGTGCTCCGGCGGCCAGTTCCTCGTGGGCGAGGAGGTAGGCGTCGCCCCGCAGGGCGAAGGTCCGGCCCGGGCCGGTGCGGAGGACATCGCGTACGCGGTAGGGGATCTCGCCGGTCAGTTCCGCGAGGTCGTCCGCCGTGAGGCCGCCGCCGGCGGCGGTGAGCAGACCCAGCAGCGCGTACGGCAGGCCGTCGGCCTCGATGAGGCGCTTCAGTTCGCGCTCCGCCTCGACCCGGATCGCATGGGCCTTCGGGGACGGCGGCAGGGTCCGTACGATCCCGGGGTCCCGGAGCGGATGCCGCTCCGGGACGTCGGCGGGGAGCGGCGGGTTGGGGCGGCCGGAGACGATGACGGGGAGGTCGGCGGGGAGGAGGCTGGCGATGGAGTGGGCGTCCGGGCCGGTGGTGACGCCGCGGTCCTCGTCGAGGCCGTCGACGAGGAGGACGAGGCGCTCGCCGCGCGCGGCGCAGGCGTGGGCGGCGGCGCGGTAGAGGCGCAGCAGGTGGGCCTCGCAGGTCGCGGAGGTGAGCAGCGCGGGCAGGCCTTCGCCCGCCAGCTCCGCCAGCTGTTCGAGGACGACGTCGACGTACGCGGCGGCGTCGTTCTGGGCGCCGAGGCGGGCGGTGATGAAGAAGGGGACGATCCGCACGCCGGGCGGCGGGGCGAGGGCGAACCACGCCATCAGCGCCGACTTGCCGGCCCAGGCGTCGGCCCGCCACCAGAAGTAGCCGCGGCCGGTACGGGAGAAGGCGGCCAGCTCGGCCAACTCTCTTTCCCGGCCGACGAGTTCGTCGGGGGCGATCCGGCGCACCTGTTCCCAGTACGCCGAGCGGACGACCGCAGGCGGGCCGGTCACCACCTCGTTGCCGTCGCCGATCACCACGACGCCCGAGCTGTTCTCTACATCGATCCCCCGCTCCATGCCCCCATGCTGCCAGGGCATCCCGGCCCCCCGGACCTAGACTGAAAGGGTTCCCACCACGGTCGGGAGGCGCCATGACTTTCGTACAAATCATCGACTGCAAGACCAGCAGGGTCGACGATCTGAATCGGCTCATGGATGAGTGGGTCGAGCAGACCAAGGGCAAGCGGACGGCGACGCACAGCATGGTCGGGATGGACCGGTCGGACGCGTCGCACGTCGTAGAGATCGTCGAGTTCCCGTCGTACGACGTGGCGATGCGGAACTCGCAGCTGCCGGAGACGGACCGGATCTTCCGGGAGATGGTGGCGCTCTGTGACGAGATGCCGACGTTCACGGACCTGAACGTGGTGCGGGACGAGGCGTTGTACAAGCACAACGCACGCCGGCTGATGGAGATGCTGGCCACCGAGCAGGAGCTGGCGCTGCTGGACGAGGTGATGACGGAGGGGTACCACGACCACGATCCGGCCAACGAGCAGGACGTGATCGGCATGGACGCGGTCCGGCGCGAGGTGGAGATGTGGCGGGGCGGTTTCGACTTCGCCTTCACCGTCGAGGACCAGATCGCGGAGGGCGACCGGGTCTGCACGCGCTGGATGTGGACGGGGTCCCACACCGGCGACTTCATGGGCCTCCAGCCGACCGGCATGGAGGTGACCATGACGGGCACCGTCATCCACCGCTTCCGGGACGACGGGAAGATCGCGGAGGGCTGGTGGCAGTACGACAGGCTCGGGCTCATGGCGCAGCTGGGGGTCGTCGGGGACTAGGCCGTCCCTTCCGGATCTCGCCGGACACGACGCCGAGGCCCGGTGCTCCCGCGAC